>JAFTPY010000272.1 GCA_017463035.1 Lachnospiraceae bacterium | reverse complement strand
TACGCTAAGACAGCCTTCGTCACCGGTCTGACTGCCGGAGGTTGCAATGATTTCCGGATTAATAAGCACAATCGGCTTATTTCCTTCCGGAGATACATCGATTACCACCAGTCTTTTTAATACACCGACCTGCGGAGCCGCAAGACCCACACCGTTTGCTGTATACATTGTATCCAACATATCGTATGCTAATTCTTTAATTTTCTCCGTCACCTCCGGTACCGGCTTTGAAACCTTCTCTAATACCGGATCTCCTAACGTTCTGATTTTTCTTAATGCCATTTCTCTTTCCTCCTGTTATCAATAACCGCTAAGCGGATTGAAGTCAAACTGTATGTTACACTTCATTGACGATTCTGTCAATAGTTTCTCTTCCGCCGAAAGCCTGTGAAACTCCATCAAACGCTCATAGCTTGGGGATTTCACATAGATTATAAAGCGGTACATATCATTTGCTTTCGCAAGCCCCGCCGGCACCGGACCGGATATCGTCCCGAATCCTTCTTCCGGCTTTTTTGCCCGCTGCAACACATCCGCAATACGGACAGCCGCCGCCTTTGCCACAGCTTCCTCTTCTCCTTGTATAAGAATTGCCAGCACATGGGCCGCCGGCGGATAACGCAGCAACCGCCGGTACGCCATTTCTTGCTCGTAAAACCCTTCATAATCCTCTGTTGCCGCCGCTACAATACTGTAATGCTCCGGCTGATAGGTCTGAATCACCACATCTCCCGGCAGCTTATCCCGGCCGGCACGACCTGCCGCCTGTGCAAGCAGGCAAAAGGTACGTTCCGCCGCCCGATAATCTCCGGCATACAACGACAAATCCGCCGCTATAATCCCCACCAGTGTCACCTTCGGGAAATCATGTCCCTTTACAATCATCTGGGTGCCGATCAGCACCTGCGCTTCGCCTTTTGCAAACGCTTCCACAATCTTTTCGTGTCCGCCTTTATTTTTCGTGGTATCCGCATCCATACGAAGCACCGAGGTTCCCGGAAACTCCCGAAGCACCGCCTCTTCTACCTTCTGGGTGCCCGTACCGAATAAACCGATGTATTTGGAGCCGCAGGACGGACAGGTCTTCGGTTGTACCGTTTCGTACCCGCAATAGTGGCATAACAGTTTTCCGCCTTTATGAAAGGTCAGTGAAATATCGCAATGAGGACATTTCATCCCCTCTCCGCAGGCCCGACAGGACACTGCTCCCGCATAGCCACGCCGGTTTAAAAATAACATAATCTGCTCGCCTTTGACAAGACGTTCCTGCATCTGTTCCTTTAATTTACGACTGAACATGGAACGATTTCCTTCCGCCAGCTCCTGTCGTAAATCTACGACTTCTACCTTCGGCATCACTGCCTCTTTGGCACGTTTTGTCAAAGTAAGTAACTTGTAAGTTCCGTTCTTTGCCTTTGTATAGGCCTCCAAAGAAGGGGTAGCCGAACCCAATACCAAAGAAGCTCCCGTAAGCTCCGCCAGATACTCTGCCATCTCCCTGGCATGGTATTTCGGTGTTCCTTCGCTTTTATAAGCGCCTTCCTGTTCTTCGTCGATTAAAATCAATCCCAACCGTTCAAAGGGCGAAAACAAAGCCGAACGGGGACCGATCATTACATCAATCTCACCCTTCCGTGCCCGTACATACTGGTCATACCGTTCTCCCGCGGAAAGTCTGGAATGCAATACCGACACCCGCTCTCCGAACCGCTCGTAAAAACGGCGTACGGTCTGAAACGTCAGGGAAATTTCCGGAATCAGCATAATTGCCTGCTTCCCTTCCCGGATTACCCGCTCGATCAATTCCAAATAAACCTCGGTTTTTCCGCTTCCGGTCACTCCGAACAGTAAATACGTTCCCCGCTTTCCTGCCGAATATTCCGACCAGACGGTTTCTACCACAGTTTTTTGTTCCTCATTCAACAACGGCTTTTCCGTCGCCTGTATTCCCTTTGCCGGATTTCGGTATACCGTCTCCTCTCTCACGGAAACAATTCCGTCCCGGCAAACCGCATCTACGGTACTTGCCGTCAGCCGAAGCCCTTGCTCCGCCTCGGTGTAATCCAGTTCCTTCTTTTCCTTTAGAGCATCCAGCAACCGGATTCTCGCCTCGTACTTCCGCTTTACCGCCAACGCATAATAGGAATCAAACTCCTCTCCCTCCGCGGTCAGCACAATGGTACGCTTCTTTAAGTTCCGCACCTCCTGCTTTACCGGAAGTACCGTCTTTAGAGCCTCGTTCATGGTACCGCCGAAATGCTCCTTCATCCAGTACGCCAATGTAATAGACCGTCGCTCCAGCGATACCGCTCCCTGTACGACGGAAAGAATCTCCTTTGTCCGTGCCGGATCAAATACCGGCGTATCGGAGGTATCCATAATGTAGCCCTCTAACTTACGGTTTCCTCCGCCGAAGGGGACCTCTACCTTTGCTCCCACCACCGCAGTCTCCGAAAGGTGTTCCGGAATCGCATATTGGTATGTCTTATCCAGTTTTTCCAAAGAAATGTCTACAATTACATCGGCATACCGCAAGGATTCCGCCCTCCTTTCATCTCTATCGTATTTTTATTTACTCCGTAATCTGTAACCGCATTCTGTCTTCCGGGTTCATTTCGGAAAGAATCTCCCGAATCAACACCCGCTCATCCATGGGATACTTTACGCCCTTGATTTCCTGATAATCCTCATGCCCCTTTCCGGCCAGGACAATCACATCTTCGTCTTGTGCGTTTAAAATCGCATACCGGATAGCCTCCTTCCGGTCCGGCACCGTCACATAAGCACCGTCCGCCCGCTTTACTCCGGTCAGAATATCTTCGATAATCGCCTCCGGTTCCTCAAACCGCGGGTTGTCGGAGGTCACTATGGTCAAGTCCGCATACCGGGAAGAAATCTCTCCCATTTCAAAGCGACGGTCTCGGGAACGGTTACCTCCGCATCCGAACAGGCAAACCAACCGCTTCGGTTCATACTCCTTTAATGCCGTCAACAGACTCTTTAAGCTCATTGCATTGTGTGCATAATCAATCATCAAAGAAAACCTCGGAGAAATGTGAATACTCTCCAATCTTCCCTTTACCTGTACCTCCAAAAATGCCTGTTTCATCACTTCCGTCGGCACCTTAAGCTGCATACAAATAGCAGCGGCAGTCAGGGAATTGTATACCGTAAACATTCCCGGCACACAAACCGCCAAATCGGTTTCTAAAATACCTCTGGTTTTATAGGAAACCATAAGTTTTCCGTCGGTACGGTGCAAATCAATATCATATGCCCCTAAATCCGCATCTTCACTACATCCGTAGGTCATGTAATCACAAGTACTACCCGCAAGCATCCGGTTCATCATCGGATCATCCGCATTTAAAATACCGAACCGGCACTGACGGAACAATCTGGATTTGCATTCCGTATAATCCTCAAAATCCGTGTGCTCGTTGGGTCCGATATGGTCCGGTTCCAAATTGGTAAACACGCCGTAATCAAACAATACTCCTCCTACACGATGAAGCTTTAACGCCTGGGAGGACACCTCCATCACCACTGCCTTACATCCGTTATCCACCATCTCACGGAAATATTTTTGCAGCAGATAGGACTCCGGTGTAGTATGGCTGGCCGGAATGATTTCCTTTCCGTTTCTTACCTCTACCGTTCCCACAAGGCCTGCTTTAATCCCTACCTTTTCCAGAATATGATATACCATATAGGCCGTGGTAGTCTTTCCTTTGGTGCCGGTAATGCCGATAGTAATCAGCTCCTTTGCCGGATAACCGAACCAGGCTGCGGATAAGTACGCCAATGCCTTTCTCGTATCCTTCACAAGCACAAGGGTTACCTGTTCCGGCAGGGAAAGCTCCTTCTCGGCTACAACCACAGAAGCTCCGGCCTCCACCGCGGTTTCCGCGTACGTGTGTCCGTCAAATACCGCTCCCGAAATACACACAAAAAGATTACCCTTTGTAATCTCCTTTCTCGTGTCGAAAACCAGTCCGGTTACC
>JAFTPY010000032.1 GCA_017463035.1 Lachnospiraceae bacterium | reverse complement strand
CGTGCTCGATAATAGGGGTCTTTCCTGCGTATACACCGATGTCCTCCATTTTGATACAATGGAGACCGCAGGCCGCCCGCTCCGAAAGATGCCCGGCACGCTTTTTTAACTCTTTATTCCGTTTTTTCTTCTCCGAATTGCCGAACATACTTCCTCCTTACCGCACATTTTCAAGGCATAAAACTGTCCCCTTACTGTGCATCTGTCATTCTTTCCTATCGCACGCCGTAAGCTTGTCCGATACATTCCAAATTTTCGCGCATAATTTCGCAATACAAAGACACACCGGTTTTCCCTGTGTTTATCCCTGAATATCCCGTAATCGGGTCCAAAACAACAACCTCTGCGGAAAGTTCCTTTCCGAACGTATCGTTAAGACTCCCGGCGTACGCCTCCTCCGCAAACAGCGTCGTAATACCGTGAAGCTTACACTCTTCCATAATCTCTGCCGCTTCTCCCGCCGCAAGCTGTGTATCAGAATCCATAGCCAGGCAATGCACCGACTCTATTCCCAGCATATTCAACAAATATACAAAACCTTCATGGAAGACCACGGTTTCCTTTCCTTCCAGGGCTTCTCTTGCCTGCTCATACTCTGCTTTCATATTTTCAAGTTCTGCCCGACATGCCTCCGCATTCTTACGATACAAGTCCTCCTGCGCCGGGTCTGCCTTTACAAAAGCCTCCTCCACCCGGGAAAGCTGCAACAAATATCCGTCAATGTCCATCCAGATGTGAGCATTTATCGCATGGGAATGATCGGCATGAGCATCCGCGTCCCGCTCGTCCTCATCGTGATGATGGGCCGGGTCTGTGCAAGCATCCTCATGAACTTCCGCCGCATGGTCATGAGCCGGGTCTGTACAAGACTCCGAGGCATGCTCCGCTTCGTTGCCATGATCGTGGTTATGCTCTACCCCTTCAAGAAACCCATATCCTTCCGAGGTATCCACAATTTCCAAATCCTCATATTCCGCTGCTGCCTTTTCTAAAAACAGCTCCATCTCACCGCCGTTAATCAAAAACAACTCCGCCTCGGAAAGCAGACGCATATCCTGCGTCGTCAACGTATAATCGTGAATGCAGCCGGAATGATTCTCCGTCAGATTCCGCACCGTCACGCCCTCCGCGCCCTCAGCTACCGACTCCGCCAAAAGCTGTACCGGATAAAAGGAGTTCACACACAACAGCCCGTCAGTCTTCTCTTTTTTCTCCGCAAGCACAGCCACCAATGCCGTCAGCCCGAAGGCCACCGTCAGCAGACAAATCATAAATAATGCTTTTCTTTTCGCCATCTTACTCTCTTCCCATCACATAAGCCACTACAAAACCGGCTCCAAAGGTTACAATACTTCCGATGATTGCACCGATACCGATCGCACCGCCCAAGGCATTCAGAAACACCGGAATCGGAGATGCACACACAAGTCCCAAAATACCGCAATAGGTCAGTCTCTCATGCTTTGCCAGCAACCACTCGATTAACTTTGCCACAAAGAAAATACCGAGAAGTACACCGATACCGAACGGGAACAAAATCAAGAACTTGTCCCACGCCGTTGCAATATCAAAATCAAACACCGCGGAAATGAAATCCGTTACCGCCCCGGTTACCGCATTGTAATAACCAAAAGCCAACAAAAGCAGGGATCCGCTGACACCCGGAATCACCATGGCCGCAGCCGCCAACACGCCCATTACCAACATAATCGCAACCGTGCCTACGGAAAAGGATACATTTCTATCCGCACCCTCGCCCATAAACTGCATGCCGATAATCAGGGCAAAAAAGAGAACAAACACCAAAATGCAGAGTACAAGGTTCGGCTTCTTTGTCATGACCGTACTTGCTGCCGTCGTCTGCATTGCCTCTCCTACCGGTTTTTCTGCCTTGGTATTTTCCGCTGCAGCCTCAGCCGCACCTTCTTTCACTTCCGCTTCCTTTTCCTTTTTGCTTCCGGCATTGATTGCCTTCTTCACAAGCACCGGCACACCGCCAACAATCAGTCCGATAAACGCAAAGGCCGTCGGAAGCGGTGCCTTTACAAGGAGCACCTTCGTCAGCAAAAACGCAAAAGCCCCGATACCCACTGCCATACCGATAATATACGGAAACAGCGTCTTAATACTCTTCTTAAACTGCTTAAAAATACCGGCGATAGCCCCCAACAGCTTATCATAAATGCCCATGGTTACCATCATAGTGCCGCCGCTGACGCCCGGAATAATATTGGCAATACCGATCACCGCACCGCGGATGATGTCTAAAAAAAACTTCATCTGTTCGTACTCCTTATTTCTAATATCAAGGGATACTCTCCTTGTTTCCGAATAAAGAAAAATCCCCATATTCCATTATACACAAATACAAGGATTGTTCAAGAGATTAGATTATTAAAGTTTTATTGAGATTCATTCTCTTTCTGTCAGCTCAAGCCGCCAGTCATGCGGGTTTCGACGCATTTTTTGTCATTTCTTCCTTGTGCAAAACCACCAAATTTCCGGCAAAACTTTGTGAAACATTCCGAGATTGTATCCAGCTAAACTTTGTGCTACACTATATCTATGATGTCGAACGAAAACGCTTCGACATCCCATATATCGGAGCAATGCCTTTCCGACACAGCGCGCGTGTCAATGCACACAGATTCAACATTAAGACGCTCCGGTTCAAGGCGAAGTCCCGCCGGAGATTCCATGGAATATAACAGCTTAACGTGTAATTGAACTAACAAAGGAGGAGTAACTTGTCAAATTTACAACATTGTACATCCTTGCAGAACGCCACCGGCGAGGTAGAATTCCGGCTAACCAATGACTGCATGTTCCATGTGGTCTTCCAAAAGAATCCCAAGGCTCTTCTGGGTCTTTGCGCCGCCCTGCTCCATATGCATCCGGAGGAAATCCGATCCGTGGAGGTTTTAAATCCCTTTGAATTCAAAACCATACCCACGGACAAAACCTTCGTCCTCGACCTGAAGGTCATGTTAAATGACGACAGCATCCTAAACTTCGAGGTACAGGTTGTCGACGAAAAAGACTGGCCGGAACGTTCCCTGACCTATGCCTGTCGTTCCTTCGACCAACTAAAAAAAGGGGAATCTTACCTGGATGTTAAACCGGTGCGGCATATCGGATTTCTGGACTACAACTTAAAAGGCTTCACCCCGGAATTCTATGCCACCTATCAACTGCTTAACATCAAAAATCATGAAATATATACTGGAAAATTCGCCTTATCTGTGGTAAACTTGAACCAGATAGAACTTGCTACGGAGGAAGACCGCAAGTACGGTGTCGACCACTGGGCTCGACTGTTCAAAGCAACCACTTGGGAGGCGATAAAGAAAATGGCACAAGAAAATGAATACATTTCCAGCGCAGCAGAAACCATGTTTGAATCCAGTCAGGATGAATCCATGCGCTACTTTTTAGAAGGCGTGGAAGAAGCAAACCGCATCCGCCGTGGTCAGGAAATCCGCATAGAACGGGCCGAGGCTGCCCTTGCCAGAAAAGAGGCTCTTATTGCCGATAAAGAGGCTACCATCGTTGAAAAGGATAAGGTCATCGCCGAAATGGAGGCAGAACTTACCCGCCTAAGAGCACTTCTTGAAAACAAGTAACTTAAACTAAAAGTTTACGAGTCCGCTACCTTGCAGTGATAGCGGACTCGTTTTTCTTTTAAACTAACAGCGCTTTAAATATATGTTGTGATAATACTGGAAATTCCCGTCCTGAAACATAATCTGCAGCACCTGCTCTACCGCATCACACGCCGCAATCTATCATTTGTCCACCTCCCGGTAATTGAGAACAAGTTAACGCAAAATTTAGTCTATGAAAACGACTTTATAAAATATCTTCTATCCTGCATTGTAATCCATTTGTCAGCCGCAGTACAATATCCATCTGTGCTTTCCTTATATCCTTTGCTTTTCGTTCATAGGCACGAATCGTGTTTAAAGATACCCCTGACCGTGCAGAAAGCTCTTCCTGGGTTAAGCCGCAACGCTTTCGGACCATTTTTAACTTGCTTTCCTTCTGCTCCATATGTGCATCCAATACATCCAGCGCTTTCTGCACATCTGCCTCATGAAGGGTATCATACCGTCCACGTAGTTCTTCGTAAGGAATTGCTTCTAAAATATCCCGAAAGCTTCTTCCGGAGTACCACTGATAATACGCCAAAATCCACCCGGTCCAATACACATCGGAACGACCTTGTGTTTCGATTACCAACGGTTCTGCTTCCTGACCGCTGACCGCTTCTACCACATCCGCATACAACTCCGCACCGCTCTTCCCTGCAATATATTTCGGGTTCCCGGCTTCGATTTGCTCTGCAATCCCCGACTGCAAAAACTTTTGTAAGAACTGTCCCCCGTCTTCTCCGTATTCGTAAACCGCATCGTGGAGCATATTTCCCACATTTCTCACAGCTTTATCCAAATAAATGGAATTGTAAGCGTTCGTCATCCGGCTTCATCTCCTCTCGCAAAATATCCAATACAAACAAATCATCCTTTAATACAGACAACTCTTTCTTCTGCTTGCGATAACTATCCCTCGCCTGCGTATCACGTTCCATCCGCTTATAGTAATATTTCCTGTAATCAGCAGTCTCATAACCCTCAAAAACAATCTTACAAAAAGCTTTTTCCGAAACCAAGACCACCTGCTCTCCCAGTGTTCCAAGCTGCATCGCCTGATTCAAATCCCGTACCGAAATCGTATTATTTACAAAATCTTGTGCAAAAGAAAAGTAAGAATCGTATGCGCGATAACCGATAATCACATCCACATCACTGATATCCGGCAGAAAGTGAGTAAGAATATACTCTCTGGCATTACTTCCCACGCTATTGTTAATGTCAAACCGTCGGTTCTGAAGGAGCAACGCCATCCAGTTTAAAATATGGAACTCACCTCTTGTCAGATACATTACCTTTAATCCATCAAAAGGCAACACATACCGATTTGCATAGCCGTCCTTCTTCGTAGGACATGCCCACTCCTTTGCCAGTTCCAAACTCTCGGTACAGTAAAACCCTTGACCGTAATCATTATATTTCTTCCCAACGCCGTATTGCGGAACTTCCACAATTTGCTCGGAACCGTGATAAAGTATGAGACTGTTTTCCATAACGCCCTCCCAAAAGTAATACTGTGGTATTGGTTTTCTTTTCATCTCCATTGTAATACTACAGTATTAGTTTGTCAACAGTCACATATATCCTATATCTTATGCCCTATCCTCACTTGTTCTCCATCTTCACAAAGCACCTCTCCGCCCATTGCCAAATAAAACTTTTGTGCCTAAAAATTCTTTCTGTTTACAGATAAAAAGAACTCTTGATATCCGTGCTCTGCAACTAACTTCCTTGCAATCCGAAAAAACTCTCTTCCGATTCCCTGTCTCTGATACTCTTTTAAAATATACAATAATCCTATCTCCTGTCCATACTCCCGAAACGGTTTGTACGGCTTCCCACAGGTCATAAAACCGACTATCCTCTCTTCGTCGGTTGCCACATATAACGAAATCTCCTGATTCTCCACAATTGACTCAAATATCCTTTTATTCTTTTCCACATCGTATCCTGTCAGCTTTTCCTGTGAATAGATCCCCTGATAGGTTGTATTCCAGACCTTACCTTTTAACACAGAAAGTTCGTAGCAATCCACAATGCAAGCCTTCCGAAAGCTAGTATTTTTCTTGTTTCTTGTCTGCATTTCTTTCGCTCCTTTCTCTCATCTATCGATTTTAGCTTCAAAGCTATCATCGCTCTCTTTATTTCCTCACCAAATACAACATCACATGCTGCGGTAACTCTACTTTCCCACCGTTTGCATTAATATACACTCTTACTTCCTCCAGATACATCCTTCTCCTCTCCTCCGACAGCGTCTGTGTCCCGGAATAGGTATTAAGTAACGTCACATATCGCTCCGCATCATAGATATCCGTCCAACGATACTCACAAATTTCGGGTATTCCGAAACAACCTCCCGACTGTATCTGCGCAATTCTTCGCTCCTTTACCTTCAAAATCCCCTCCGCATCAAATCCCAGAGACTCCCCCGGAAGATACTTTTTCTTTATTGCGTTCAGTCCGTCAAAAATCCCTCCCTCATAATAAGTCACTGAGGACATATGCCAGAACACCGCCAATGTTCCTCCGGCGTTCAACATCTCCCATGCTTTCGGATAACCAATCCAGCTATCCACCCAATGAAACGCCGTAGCGGAATAGATTAAGTCATACTTCTTTTCCGTTTCATACTGCTCAAAATAGCCTTTTACTACCGTCACCTTGGGATTGTTTCCGTACTTTTGCTTCAAAAAGAGCACTTGCTCCTCACTGACCTCCAACAAATCAAATAAATAATCTCCCTGCACAAACAAGTCCGTCGCCTGTCCCGTACCGGCACCCACCTCCAATACAGAGGCTTCCACTCCAATTCCCGCAAATCCGACCACAGTGTCATACAATTCCTGCGGATAGCCCGGTCGGGCAATATCATAGTCCTTGATTACCTTTGAAAAAGTGTTCTTCAAAAAATCTGTGTGCATCGTTGACCTCCTTTTCTTAAACATATCGTGTAGGCACGCACTCCGTGCTTCCCACATACCTCGCGACACAGTCGCTCGGTCGTGGGCGCGCTCGCATGACCTTTCTCCGTACCGGCAGTGCTTCGCACCCTCCCCCAACCTCGCGGCACTGCCGCTCGGTCGTGAGCGCGTTCGCATGACTGCGCAACTGCATGTGAGCAAGCTCACGCAGTTTGCTCGCATGCTCACTTTGCCTGCACGGACATTGCCTGCACGGAAAAAGAAAGAACCGTAAGCAAACTCAGCCTAAAGCTGAATCTGTTACGGTTCTGCATCTCTATGATTTAAAACAGTAACCGCACAGAAACAAGACGTACCTCTTGTAACCATGCGGATTGCAATGATTACAAGAGCCTACGTTCTTCTTCTCTGCGTTCTAAACTGTTCAACAATACGTTCATCATAGAGCTTCCTTTCAAGTTATTTTTCACATCATAGCACAGAAGTTTCAAAAATGCAACAACATTTTTTCACCAGACTACACCTTCTGATAAACCCAGGAATACTCTTCCACATCATATCCGATTTTTTTATAGAATTCACTTCCGCCTCCGGTCAAAAGCTTACCACCCATCTTCTTAAATCTTCGATAATGCTCGGTAAGTGCTGCTGCCGCCAATCCTTTATGCTGATATTCCGGGATTGTACATAACGGCTCCATATAAGCCAATCCGTTTTCAGGAACCCACCACATTCCGGCGTAACACACATACTCACCTTCTTCATTGGCAATAATGATATTATATTGATAGGTTGAGTGTGGCGGCGGAGCCATTACACATCCAAGCACTCCGGTATAAGACTTATGCGGATTCCAATCTCTACTATCACTTGTATCCTCCCATTTTTCAAAAGGACCCAGCTCCCACTCATTAAAGCTTTTCCACGTACATCTGGAAAGCTGCACCGGGTCTGTCTCTTCCGGATTCACAAAATGAAATCCTTCCGGCAACTCATAATTTAGTGCTGCCTTTGTCATATCAAGTACATATGTTTTTTCTTTATACGCCAGCTGATATCCGTGCTTTTCAGCAGCTTCCATAAGCTCCTTTTGACCCTTGGAAAACATGAAATTCTTTTCGCCGTCCCACTCATAAAATACATCTTTTGCATATATAATCATTTCCTCGGCCAGTTCTTCATAGCTCGGACGCAACACAAAATAAATGTCCGTTAAATTTTCATAAAAAACAAATCCTACTACCTTATCTTCCTCCAACCAAAAGCGGCACAGATGCAAATAATCCTTATTCATCCACGAAGATGTCAGGGCATACTCAAAGAAAGGCGGTTCAATACTTCCCTTTCCCTCACATAAGGCTGCATTATACATTTCCACAAGAAAATCCCATGCCATATTGATGTCTGTTAACACCTGAAACTGTTTTGTTCTTATTGTTCTCATATGATAGTCCTCCTAAAATTTTTCCAAATACAACAACTCAAATCCTCTCCATGTCATTTCATCCAGTTTTTCTGCATCACACTTCTCAACCGGCTCAAATAAATACCCCTTCGGTAACGGTGCATCCAGCTTTGTTTCACTAAAATCAATGATTCCCTGTTCCTCACGCCATGATATTTGATAACCTCTATCCACGGCCTCCTGCAAAACTGCTTTCTGACCATCATAAATTTTTAGCTTGATTTTTCCTTTAGCATCACTTAATCGTTGTTCTGTATGGTCCATCATTTCAGGAATCAAAAAGTTATACTCTTCCGTCAGATTAAAGAAAGCCTCACCAATACCGCTTTCATACCAACAAAACGCTACTATCTCATCATCTTTTTCCCATATGGCAAATCTGTGATTCTGGGAATTATCCGACCATGGTGTAGCAAGAGAATACTCAAAAAATGGTGGATAACAACCATTTTTGCAATCCGGGGTAAAATTTTTTATCATAAAATTATACACCTTATAAAAATCACACATCTCACGATAAGGTCTCTTCACAATATTCTTCATTCTCATTTCCTCCGTTTTCTTAACTTAACCGGAGCCTGTAAACTTCACATGTTCGCTTTACCTACACGAAAAAAAGTCCGCTTTCTCTAGAAAACAGACCATACACAAATAAACCTTTTCAAATCAAAAGGTAATCCATGAATCATAGTCCAATTTCGGCAACACAAATAAAACCTATTACAGGCTCTAATCCTTAAATAAGTTTCCGAATCAGACTATCGAATCATTTCATCACCCTTCACACCAAACGGTGTGCCTCTCATTTATTATACATACTATAACACCGCATAAAAGCCAAGTCAATCATTTCTTCTTAATTTTCATCATAACACCGCAACAAGCCGCAGAGCCACCGGTAAAAACTACTCCACCAGTTCCTCCGGCTTCTCCGCCCCCGCATCATCCCGCGGCAGCGCATCGATTTTCTCCATATCCTCTGTACTCAGCATAAAATCATACACATTCAGATTTTCCCGCATTCGCACCGGATTTGCAGACTTTACAAGAGGAACCAGTCCGTGCTGCAACACCCAGCGGAGGCAAATCTGTGCCGGTGTTTTTCCGTACTTAGCGGAAAGTTCCTGCATGAAATCTCCGTTCAATGCCGCACCTGCCCCCAGCGGTCTCCATGCCTCCGGCACAATACCGTGCTCCTGACACCATGTTGCG
>JAFTPY010000271.1 GCA_017463035.1 Lachnospiraceae bacterium | reverse complement strand
TACTTCCGGATGCCATTTCATCCCTCCTTGCACTTATGCCAAAATGCTGAATAATACCGCAAATGCACCCATAGCAAAGCAGTAATATGCAAAATACTTAAACTTCTTTCCTCTGACAATGACAAGCATCGTCTTAATACAAACATAACCTACCACTGCAGAAACCAAAGTACCTGCCAGATAATTTACCATATCGGAACCGGAAAGCATCTCCGGTGAAAAATCAAAAAGCTCCAATACTAAAGCACCCAAAATTGCCGGAATGGACATAATAAAGGAATACTTTACCGCAAACTCCCTCTTAAAACCACAGGCAAGACACGCGGTAATGGTGGTTCCGGAACGGGAAATTCCCGGAAACGTAGCAATTCCCTGTGCTACACCTACGATGGCGGCTTTTCCGTAAGAAGCATCCGCCTCGGTAAGTGCTCCGTCCGGCAAGCGGTCGGAAATCAAAAGCTGAATACCGTTTAACAAAAGAAGAATCCCCGGCACAATCAAGGTGGCTGACGCAGCACCGATGGCACCCTCCAATAAAATGCCCATAATACCCGTCGGTATCGTAGAAACAATTACCATCATTACAAACCGGCGATACGGTGTGGTCACTACCGGCTGCCACTTTGCCTTCTTAAACAAACATCCGAATACGCTCTTAAAAAACTGCCCGATAATGGCAAAGCCTTCTTTAATGAGTTCGAAAATATCCTTATGAAACACCACAAACACTGCTGCCAATGTCCCCAAATGAAGCAACACATCAAACAGTAAGCCCGTGTCCGTGTCAAATCCAAGTACATTCTTAAAAATCGCAAGATGCCCCGAGCTACTGATCGGTAAAAACTCGGCCACCCCCTGTATGAACCCTAAAATAATCGCTTTTAATAACTCCATTGTAATCTCCTCTTACTTCTAATTATCCTATCTTATAATTATATAAGATTGAATAAAAAAACTCAACCCTTTCAGACAAAAAGTTTTCCGAAAGGGTTGAATGATTTCCAAAAAAATTCCTGCTGTATTAATTATCGAACTGGGCCATATAAAGCTTATAATATTCACCCTTTTTCGCCATCAGTTCCGCCGGAGAGCCCGACTCCAGGATACCGCCCTTATCTACCACAAAGATACGGTCCGCCTTCTGAATCGTGGACAAACGATGGGCCACCACAAAGGAGGTACGTCCCGCAAGCAACGTTTCAATGCCCTGCTGCACCAAAAGCTCCGTATGGGTATCAATGCTGGAGGTTGCTTCATCAAGTATCAATATACGTGGTGCAGACACCATGGTTCTGGCGAAGGCCAGAAGCTGACGCTGACCGATGGAAAGCCCCGCTCCTCTCTCCTTAATCTTTGTATCGTAACCGTTCTCCATCTTCATAATAAAGTCATGGGCATTGACCGCCTTTGCGGCTGCTTCGATTTCCTCATCGGTAGCATCTAACTTGCCGTACCGGATATTGTCCCGCACCGTTCCCGAAAACAGGAAATTATCCTGAGTCATAACACCCATCTGCTCCCGGAGACTTGCCACGGACACCTTCTTAATATCGTAGCCGTCAATCCGGACCTCACCCTTTTGTACATCATAGAACCTGGACACCAGATTCACAATGGTGGATTTTCCGGCACCGGTCGGACCTACCAGCGCAATGGTTTCTCCCGGCTTTACCGTAAAGCTCACATCGGACAACACATCCGGATCATCGTCATAATGGAATGACACATGAGAGAATGTCACCTCACCCTTAATTTTCGGAAGTTCCACCGCATCTTTTGCGTCCGTAATTTCCGCCTCCGTATCCAGAATCTCAAAAATACGCTCCGCGCCGGTAATATTGGTCACCAGCTGGTTATAGAAATTACTGAGATTCATAAGCGGCTGCCAAAACATGGCAATGTAGCTTCCGAAGGAAATCAGGGCACCCACCTGCACCTCTCCCTTTCCGATTAACGTCACACCGACCCAGTACATCATCATACCGGCAATACCCCAACAGATATCCACCACCGGACCGAAGGCGTCCGCATACCGCACCGCCATATCAAAGGAATCGTAGTGCTGCTTTAACAAATCGTCAAAGGTTTCCTCCGTCTCATCCTCCGCATGGAAGCTCTGAATCACCCGGATTCCCGCCACATCCTCATGCAAAAAGGCATTCAGATTGGAGTTTTTCTTTCTGAAAATCTGCCATCTCTTGTGAGATTTGCTCTGTACATACCACACACCGATGGCCATCAGCGGCATGGCACTCATGGAAGCCAGACCAAGCTTTCCGTTTTTCGCAATCATAATAATAACCACCGCAATAAGCGTTATCGCATCCGGAATCAACGTGGTCACGCTGTTTGCCAACACATCCTTTAAGGAGTTTACATCTCCCATCAGGCGGGCAAGAATCTTTCCCGTCGGCCGGCTGTCAAAGAACTGAAAGCCCAAGGTTTGGATATGCTCGTACAGCTCCTTGCGAATCTTTACCAACACATCATTTGATACCTTCGCCATCAAATACATACGTAACTTAATCAAAAGAATCAACAGGACATTTAACACAATACCGAGAATTCCCAGCTTAATCAGTC
This sequence comes from Lachnospiraceae bacterium, assembly GCA_017463035.1. Lineage (GTDB taxonomy): Bacteria > Bacillota > Clostridia > Lachnospirales > Lachnospiraceae > SIG307. The sequence continues at coordinate 79 of JAFTPY010000271.1, read as the reverse complement.
CCTCCGAATCCTTATTCTTGATATGTACATCGATGGCCCTCTCCAAAATAATCGGATTCAATAAAACAATCGTCGTGGT
>JAFTPY010000270.1 GCA_017463035.1 Lachnospiraceae bacterium | reverse complement strand
GGAATGCGGCTCCAGCTCTACGCAGTCAACCTTTGCATTTCCGTCGCGGGCAATAACCTCTTCCTGATTGTCTACGGAATTGGTTGCCTTCATGTCGTCATGGTTCACAATCTTGTGCTCCAGAACGCTCTCTACGGTAAACCCTTCCAAACCGAGATCTAAGGTAACACTTTCCTTCATGTTTCTGTTTACGACAAATACGGTCACTTCGCCTGCTTCCTCGTTATATACTGCGGATCAGTCCACATACGGAATCGCATCCCACTTACCAGCCGCATACTTCTCACACTCGCAAGCTGCTTTAAGGGCGGTACCGCGACCATAGCGACATGCGTACATATACGGATAGAAAATGGTCTGTAACCACATCTTACCGCCGGTTACGGTCATTACCGGAGCGATAACGTTAACAAGCTGCGCAAGACAACCGATCTTTACGCGGTCGGAATGGTTAATCAAAGAGTTCACCAAGCTACCTACAACAAGCGCATCCTCCATGTTGTAAATATCCTCAAGCTGCGGCGGAGCAATGCTCCAACGCGGAATCTGCTTGTCTGCCTCGTTGGAATGGAACCATACATTCCACTCATCGAAGGAAAGGTGAATATCCTTGTCACTTCCCTTTTCAGCCTTTACCTTATCACAGATCGCAGCTACAGTCTCGATAAAGTGGTCCATATCAAGGGAGCTTCCCAAATACTCTTCCGTGTTGTTCTCACGGTTACCATAATAACTATGTAAGGAAATGTAATCGATATGCTCGTAGCACTCGCGAAGCACGGTCTCCTCCCACTCACCGAAGGTCGGCATACCGCTGGAAGAACTACCGCAGGCAACCAGCTCGATGGACGGATCGGTCCACTTCATAATCTTTGCTGCCTCACAAGCCTTTCTTGCATATTCCTTTGCTTCCAAGTGACAAATCTGCCACGGGCCGTCCATCTCGTTACCGAGACACCAGGTACGGATGCCGAACGGCTCCTCAAACCCGTTCTTACGACGCATATCCGCGAAGTAAGTATCGGTTACGGCATTACAGTACTCTACCAGATTCCCGGCTTCCTCCGCACCTCTGGTACCTAAGTTCACCGCCATCATAATCTCACTGCCGGCACGCTTTGCCCACTCCTGGAACTCGTCGATACCCACTTCATTGGTCTCAATGGTACCCCAAGCCAGTTCCAAACGACGCGGACGCTTTGCTCTGTCGCCGGTACCGTCTTCCCAACGATAACCGGAAACAAAATTACCGCCCGGATAACGCACCAACGGCACCTTCATCTCCTTAATGACTTCCATAACATCCCCACGAAAGCCCATGTCATCCGCGGTCTCATGACCCGGCTCGTAAATACCACCGTACACCGCACGTCCCAAATGCTCGATAAAAGAACCGTACAGTCTGTCATCAATCTTACTAACAATCTTGTCTTTGCTCAAACTAAGCTTTGCCTTCATAAGAAACTCCTTCCTTCTGTAAAATCCGCCGTCACTTCGTCATATTACCATACTATTATTGTATCATGCTTTTCCCTGTTGTACATATACGATATTGCAAAAAAACTAACATATTGTGCAAATATCATTTTTGTGCTATTCTAAAGAAAAAGCACGTGAATTTCACGTAAATACGATATTTCACGATATAAAAGTACCTTTACCGTTCCACGGAACGTTCGGATTCAAATTAACAAAATGCACACATAGCATTCCTATATTGCAGAAAGGATTCCTATGAATATCAAAAAAATCGGCTATCACCATACCCACGATACCTCTTTCCACATCGACCGTCCCTTAGGCTCCGGAGACTGGCTTTTGCTTCTTGTATTTACACCATCCCGGCTTGTCCTTGACGGAGCGGAGCAAACCACCACCGATCCATATCTTATCCTGTACAACAACTGCACAACCCAACATTACGGTGCCACGGACACCGACTATACCGATGACTGGGTACACCTTACCTTAAACGAACGTGATTTGGCCCATCTCAAGGAACTGGGAATTCCCTTCGATACGCCGGTGTTTCTCAAAAACATGGAACAGCTTTCCAAACTACTGGAATCCATTACTTACGAATTCCACTCTCCGCATCCGTTAAAGCAGGAGAATTTAACCCTGTATCTTCGCCTGTTTTTTAACTATTTAAGCGAAGAATTTGAAGCCATCCGCCATCGAGACCCGCACTTTCTCCTGTTTAACCGCATCCGCAGCCAGATGTACAACGAACCGTACCTGTACCACTCCCCGGATGAACTGGCAAAGGAGGCGGGCCTTAGCCGCTCTTCCTTCCAGCATATCTACCGGAAGCTATACGGTACCGGTGTCATTGCGGACCTCATCCGTGCCCGGACGGAATACGCCTGTTATCTGCTGTCCTCCACCACCCTTCCGGTGTATCAGATCGCGGACACCTGCGGCTATCACAGCGAGATTCACTTTATGCGACAGTTTAAAGAACAGACCGGGAAGACTCCGACGGAGTATCGGAGAAGTGGGGACACGGTAGAATAACTGCTCTTTTTGAATGTGTGATTATTTCATTTTCAAAAAAACTTGCATTCTTTCCCATTCCGTGTTATGATACAACTAAATTTTTCGAAAGGATAACTGCTATGAATATTTTCTTACAGAACAGCTTAAGACGCAGACAGAGACGTATGCTCTTGTAGCCTTGTGAATTATCGCACGGTTGCAAGAGAGTACGTCTTGTTGCCGTGCGGTGCTGTGAAAGAATTCATAGAGACAGAGAACCGCAACGGATTTCGCAGATGCGAGCCTTGCGGTTCTTTTTGTTTGCGAAGTCCGGCCCGCTATCTGCGATTCTG
>JAFTPY010000269.1 GCA_017463035.1 Lachnospiraceae bacterium | reverse complement strand
CTCCTTGGTAAGGAGACTTACAAACTTCATCATAATGAGCGGTCCGATGGCAATGACAAGGTCATAGGACTTGTTCTCCTCCCGCACCAGTTTCTTGATGCAATCGTTTACATTACCCTTCATGCCGTAAGAACCGTCATCCGTGGTCACGTAAAGGTTCTCCGCAACCGGCCTCATCTCATCCTCTAAAATTACAAGACTCTGATTTCTGGCACCGATAATACAATCCGCCGCAATCCCCTTATTATGTAACCACTTAACCTGCGGATACACCGGCGCCGTTCCGACACCGCCTGCCACAAATAAAATCTTTTTCTTCGCAAGCTCCTCAACCGGCTCGTCAATCCACTCGCAGTAATTACCGAGAGGTCCCACAAAATCCCGGAAAAAATCTCCCTTTTCCAAAGCAGCCATACGATAGGTGGATGCCCCTACAATTTGAAATACAATCGTAACGGTGCCGTCTTCCCTTGAATAATCACAAATCGTAAGCGGAATACGTTCTCCCCGCTCATCTATTTTTACAATCACAAACTGCCCCGGCAAACAGGATTTCGCCACCCGTTCTGCCTTCACTTCCATCATTACAATGGCATCACTTAACTGTTCTTTTCTTATAATCTCGTACATAGTTCCATCCGTATTCCTTCCAAAATATCCCAACTTTCTCCCAATAAAGCCCACTATCAATACATAATACCACATTTTCTTCATAATTTCCACTATAAAAACAAAAACTTTCCTTACCCGTTTTCAGTAAAAAAAACGAACTCAAAAAAATTTTCATAAAATACAAAAAAAGACTTTACTTCAATTCTTTGTCGTGGTAAAATCTTACTGTAAGAAATGAATTCACTTTCCAACACAAAGGAGGTTTATCTCATATGAGTAAAACAATCAGAACACCTGCGGTAGACTATTTATTTGATGCAATCCTCTCTTTAAAGGACAGGGAAGAATGCTATACATTCTTTGAGGATGTATGTACCATCAACGAGCTGTTGTCTCTTTCCCAGCGTTTTGAAGTTGCTGCGATGCTTCGCTCCCACAAAACCTATTTGGAGATTGCGGAAAAGACCGGTGCTTCCACCGCAACCATCAGCCGTGTCAATCGTTCCTTAAACTACGGAAACGACGGTTACGATATGGTATTCGAGCGTGTTCCTTCCGTACCGTTTGATGTTACTTCCGACGACAAATAATCTTTTTCGAACAAAAAAGTGTCGCATTCCCTCTTCGGATTTGCGACACTCTTTTTGTCATTCTTTTATTTCTTTTTGTCGTCGGATTTCTTCTCCGCCTTCTTTTCCTCTTTTCGCTCGGCTTTCTCTTCCTTTTTCTTTGCCTTCTCCTGCTTTTCGTCCTTCTCTGCCGGTTCCGCCGTACGCGGAGCAAACTCCTTATCGATAATCTGCTCAATAATCTGCTTCTTCATATACACATCAAAGCTTAGCATACAAATCAGGGAAAGCTTTCGCAAAAACTCCTGCTGATCCTTTTTCTTAACCTCTCCGTAGGTTCCCTGTACCGCCTTCCACTTTCTGGCAAGATCCTTCGCCACCACATCGGACTGGGCCTTCTGAATTGCAAAAATCTCCTCATAAATCTTTTCAAAGGGCACCTCTCCCGCACCGTCAAAAAACTTCTCGTTAAGCTGCTTTAAAATCGCCTGAATATCCGTAATGGACAATAATCCCTTTAAATAATAAATCAAAATCAGGAGGTACATATGGTCCTTGGAATACTTCTTCTTATTCGGAGACGGTAAAAGTTCATTTTTCGTATAGTTATTAATCATAGTCTTGGTTAACAACTTGTCCTCGTCATAGCGTTTTGAAGAAGCCAGATGACGATCCATAAAGGTTGTCACCTGATCCATATATAAATCAATGTTCGGCAGCTCATCCGGCTGTACATAGGAAATCTCTTTTAATCTGTCAAGAAGTTCACGCAACTCTTCACTGTCTTCCCAGGCCATTCCTTCACCCTCCTTTTCATCCTTTCTATATTATATAGTATCCGAAACCACGTTGCAAGTACTTTCTTTTTTTCCCCGGGTATGTTATACTGTTCTATAGTTGCGAAACATTTTTATATTGAACGCATTCCGCATCATTTACAAAACACATTATCAGAAACGAGGCAATTATGAGTATATACGACACCTTAAATCCAATGCAGCGGGAAGCTGTTTTTTTTGACAAAGGACCTCTTTTAATTCTGGCGGGAGCCGGTTCCGGAAAGACCCGGGTTCTGACCCATCGTATTGCCTATTTAATCGAAGAACAGGGCGTCAGTCCCTTTCAGATTCTCGCCATCACCTTCACCAATAAAGCAGCCAAGGAAATGAGAGAACGTGTGGACAAAATCGTCAGCTACGGTGCGGAAAATATCTGGGTCAGCACCTTCCACTCTACCTGTGTGCGGATTTTGCGCCGTTTTATCGAATCCTTAGGCTACAGCAGAAACTTTACCATTTACGATTCCGATGACCAGAAGACCCTGGTGCGTGACATCTGTAAGTCTTTAAACATCGACACAAAAAACGTAAAGGAGCGTACCTTTTTGTCTGCCATTTCCTCTGCAAAGGACGAGCTGATTTCCCCGGAGGAATATGCCATGCGGGCTAATATGGACTTTTCCAAGAAAAACTTTTCCAGAGTATACACCGAGTACCAGAAGCGTCTGAAAGCCAGCAACGCCCTGGATTTTGATGATTTGATTATGAAAACCGTGGAACTGTTCCAAACCAACCCGGAAGTACTGGACTACTACCGCCGCCGCTTCCGTTACATCATGGTGGACGAATATCAGGATACCAACACCGCCCAGTTCCGTCTCATTTCCCTTTTGGCAAACTACACCAACGAAGAGGGCCGGTTAGAGCAGAATTTATGTGTGGTAGGTGACGACGACCAGTCCATCTACAAATTCCGCGGTGCCAACATCCAGAACATATTGAACTTTGAAAAGATTTACCCGAATGCCCACGTCATCCGCCTGGAGCAGAACTACCGCTCCACCGGCAACATTTTGTCTGCGGCAAACGAGGTAATCCATCATAATATCGGCCGAAAGGACAAGTCCCTTTGGACCGAGAACGAGGAGGGTTCACCGGTATTCTTTACCCAGTATCCGACGGACTATGCCGAAGCCGAAGGCGTGGCCCAGAGCATCCGTGACTATGCGGACGAAAAGGGCGCAGCCTATAAGGACTTTGCGATTTTATACCGTACCAATGCCCAATCCCGTGTTTTCGAAGAAAAACTCATTGCCAGAAACATTCCGTACCGCGTCATCGGCAGCATCAACTTCTATCAGCGTAAGGAAATCAAAGACTTGCTGGCATACTTAAAGACCATCGACAATGCACTGGATAACTTAGCGGTAAAACGTATCATTAACGTTCCGAAACGAGGCATCGGCCTCACCACCGTGGACCGTCTGGATGATTTTGCGGAAGCCAACGGCATGACCTTCTATGAAGCGCTGTGTCACGCAGAGTTTATTCCTTCCGTAGCCCGTGCCTGCGGAAAACTGACCTCCTTTGTTGCATTTATCGAGGCCTTACGGAGCAAACCGATTTCCGCTGCTTATACCTTAAAGGACTTAATCGAGGAAATCATGGAAGGCACCGGCCTCACCGAGGAAATCAAAACATCCGCCGCAGACGAAGAAGAAGCAGCGGAACGTCTGGCAAACGTAGACGAACTTATCAGTAAAGCGGTTCTCTACGAGCAGACCGCCGACGAACCGACCTTAAGCGGCTTTTTGGAGGAAGTGGCTCTCGTAGCGGACATCGATACCTTAGACGAGTCAACGGATATGGTAGTTCTGATGACCTTACATGCCGCAAAAGGTCTGGAATTCCCGTATGTATACTTATGCGGCATGGAGGACGGATTGTTTCCGAGCTACTCTTCCATCAATGCGGAAAAGCCGGAGGAGGAAATCGAGGAAGAGCGTCGTCTTTGCTACGTCGGCATCACCCGTGCCATGAAGGAACTCCATTTAAGTGCAGCATCCGCCCGTATGGCAAGAGGTGAAACCCAGTACAATCCGACCTCCCGTTTCATCAAGGAAATTCCGCGCTACTTACTGAAAATGGAACAGGCAGGGTCTTCCAATACCTTCCGCAACAGCGGTGCCTTCGGCGGCAGTCCGATTCGTACCATGTCCGGCGCCAGCATTCCGGTTCCGAGAAAGTCTGTCTCCTACAGTAACACTGCAGGTGATTTTGACTTTGAAAAGCCAAAGCCGCGCCCGGCTTCCGTACCGTATGCTTCCGCTCCGGCAGCACCGGCAAAGAATTTCGGCACCGGCCCGTCCGGCTCTTTGGATTATGCCGTCGGCGATAAGGTACGTCATATCAAATTCGGAGAAGGAACCGTAACCAACATTGTAAGCGGCGGCAGAGATTTCGAGGTTACCGTTTTATTCGATACCTACGGTGTCAAAAAATTGCTGGCTTCCTTTGCAAATCTAAAAAAGTGCTGATTTTAGAAAATTTTTCTAGTAATTTTTACTACGCTATGGTATACTCTAACTAAATACAAAGAGTAAACGTATATTATACACACATTAGGAAAGGATGGATTCATTATGACCAATACCATGAAAAAGTTAGAAGAATTGGTTTCCAGCAATGCAAAGCTTGCTGAGTTACTTCATTTAAAGAAAGAAGAAGAAATTGAAAAGAAGAACACCGCACTTTATGTTTTTGCCATTATCGGTGCAGTTGCAGCCATCGCACTCATTGCCTATGCAGTATACCGCTATTTAAATCCGGTTTATGTGGAAGACGACGAGTTAGAGGATGAATACGAAGAGCTTTTCGAGGACGACTACATTCCGAACGCTGCTTCCGAGGCAGATTTCGAGGAGTAATCTCTTATCCGTTACGTAACCGTCAAGGAAGTTTCCTCTATGCAGGAAGCTTCCTTTTTTTTCAGCTTCTCCGTCTCTCTCAAAATTTTAACAAGTTTTTTACTGTTTCCCCGCAACTTTCCTCTTGCATTTTCCAAAATTTCTGCTACAATCGATTTTGTGTGTGCATTTTATAATGTATCTATTGAATAAAATGTGCCTAAAATCATCGATATTGTGAGGGATTTTAAATGAAAACCGCTTCTCTGAATACGAGACATAATATACATAGAAATCTGAAATCCTTTTGGGACTTATTAAACGACCGTCTGTTTGCACCGGCTACTGTTTTTGTGAAGAAACAGGCCGTGCTTTGTATTGCCCTTGTGACTATGGCTTTTACCTGTATTCTGGTTCCGCCGGATACGGCGTATCTCGGCTACTTTGACTTACGCACCCTTGCCACACTTTTCTGTACCCTTGCGGTGGTAGCGGCTTTTTCCCACATCCACTTGTTTGAGGTTATCAGTAAAACCATCGTTATCAAGTTACACACCCTGCGGAACGCTACACTGGGGCTTGTAATGATTACCTTCTTCGGTTCCATGCTGCTGGCGAACGACATGGCACTGCTTACCTTTTTACCGTTGGGCTACTTTGTCTTAAACAGCACCGGAAATAAAAAGGCAATGGCGTTCACTTTTATTATGCAAAATATCGCGGCAAACTTAGGCGGCATGGTTACCCCGTTTGGCAACCCGCAAAATCTCTACCTGTACTCCTATTTTCATATCGGAACCGGTGAGTTTGTGCAAATTATGTTGCCATCCTTTTTAACCGCAACTCTTCTCATCATCGGTATCTGTCTTTTTGTAAAACCGACACCTTTGACTTTAAAGAATGACGAAGAATATCACCTTCCGGTAGGAAAAACCGTGATTTACTCTGTCTTATTTGTAGCTAGTATTTTAATTGTGTTCCGTGTCATTCCGTATCTCATCGGTACTCTTGTGATTACGGCAATTTTGCTGTTCATGGACAGAAAATCCATTAAGGAAGTAAACTATCCGCTCCTTGCCACCTTCTGTGCCTTTTTCGTATTCAGCGGAAACCTGGCACGTATCCCGGCAGTGAGTCAGTTCTTCTCCGGACTGCTGCCAATGAATACCTTATTGTTCGGTATTCTGTCCTGTCAGTGCATCAGTAACGTGCCGAGTGCGGTGCTTCTGTCCCACTTTACGACAGACTACGCAAGCCTCCTTCCGGCGGTGAACATCGGCGGCCTGGGAACGTTGATTGCATCCTTGGCAAGCCTGATTACCTTCTCCGAGTACAAGAAACACAACCCGGAGCAAACAAAGAAATATATTATTATGTTTACCGCAATCAACTTTGGTTTTATGGCTGTGCTGTTTGTGGTACAAAGTTTGATTCTGAAATAAACTTAATCTATCAATAGAGTGCAATAAATGCAAAAAGACCGCTACCTCTGTATCCAAACAGATAGCGGTCTTACTTTTCTCTTACTACTATTCTTTCTTCTTTTGCTCTTGTTCTGCGTTGTACATCCTTGCTGCTACAATCAGAACCACCGGACCGGCAATCAATTCCACAATGCCCAATATCCGGATTACCGCATCCGGGATAGACGCGCCCATCGCCTTTGCAATCAAAAGTGCCGATGCAATCACAGCAATCACGCCAAAGCCGACGCACATGACAAGAAACGCTTTTTTATTCTTCATTTGTTTTCTCCTTTCAAACCCATTATTCCTACTCAGTTATCTCCGTATCAATAATCAATTTCTTACAGCTTTTACAATATTCACCCGGAATACGAAATTTCCACCAGGAATACTTAACTGCCTTCGGAAATCCGATTCCGGCAAGCGTATCCGCAAAGGTATGTGTCTTTCCTTTTTCATGCCAGCGAAGCTTCCATCTCCCATCCCCTTTTATATACCCTGTTTTCATCTCCTGCTTACAATACGGACACTCCATCTTAAATCCTCCTCACATACTCTAAAAACTCCGCAAGCTCACTCTCTCCGAACACCTTCACACCATTTTGCTGCAAAAGCTCTGCGGTTACGCCCTCTCCCGGCACCACCGTCCCTGAAAAACTGCCGTCGTAGATTTCTTTATTTCCGCAGGATGGGGAACGCTCCTTTAAAATCGCAGCCTCACATCCGTACAACTTTGCCAGCCGTAACGCTTCCTGCGCCCCTCTGTAAAAAGTCTCTGTACGTTCTTCTCCTTCCGAAGAAAACACGCCGTCTCCCTTTCGCTCCGAAGGCGTCCGTGGAGTAGGCAGTCCGCCCGATTGCTCCGGACATACCGGAATCAAGGTAATATCCTCCCGATTCAGAAGTTCCTTCACCTCCCTGTCTTCCTTCGGCACTCCGTTATAGCGGCAGTTCACACCGAGCAAACACGCACTCACCAATACCCGCATACATTCTACTCCTCTCCGGTCGCAATTTCTTTTCTCCACAGGCCGCCACGTTCTTCGATGATCGTACGAATATAACGGTATGCAATTGAAAGCACGCCCACCACGATTCCGAACAATGCCTTCCATAAAAATCCTTCAAAGGCCTCTTCCTTCGGCAAGTCGGCAATCACACTGAAATAGCCTCCCACAAATCCGCCGCAAAATCCGCACCACCCCGGAATCGCCAGTAAATACGCATTCGCCGGTATAACAAACATCACAAAGAAACTCAAAAACACAATCGCAGTCAATACCTCAACTTCCAGAAAAAATCCCCACACAGAATACGTTTCTCCCGCAATCAGGGCTGCCGGTATCTGCATCACCGCAATCAGAGCAACCATCACCAGATACTGTACCACGTAGAAAAAGAGTTTATTTTTCACATAAGTTCTTTTGCTTTCCCCCAGCGTCAACACCAACTGCTCCGTTGTAACAACAACCTTTTTTCTGTTTTGCCAGTAGCTGGCGGGACTAAGATAAAAAGCAATATTGAAAAACAAATACGCCATATAACCGACTATCGTAATATACGCACAATACCCGGAGCCTCCCACTCCCGACAACAAAAGCAACATTATAAATACAAATAATACACAACCACCGATAATCAGATTTCCCTTCTGCCTTTTAAACAATTCAAACTCTGCCTTTATATACCGGTTCATTTCTTCTCTCCCTCCCTGCAAAGCTTTACCATCAGTTGCTTCAAAGAAAGACGTTCTCCGTTCTCCCCCGTAAGACGTTCCAAAAGTTCATCCTTTGTCTCATAGAACAAAAGACGTCCTTTTTCCATCATAGCAACATAATCCGCCACCTTGTCCAAATCTTCCGTAATGTGGGTTGAGAAAATAATGCTCATCCGCTCATCCATAAGCTCCGACTGCAACACATACAAAAACTCTCTGCGCACCACCGGGTCACGCCCTCCCGTCGGCTCGTCAAGAAGCAAAAGCTCCGGTTTGTGTGCCAGCGCAAAAGCCAACTGTGCTTTCGTGTTTTCACCCTTTGATAGCTGCCCGGCAAGCTTTTCCGCTCCCAGTTCAAACCGTCCCAGAAGCTCCAAATACCGGTCCATCGAAAACTCCGGATAAAACATCGCCAACACTTTGCCGTTTTCCTTTAACGTCTCCTTCGTCAAAAAATAGAAATCCTCGCCCACATAACCCACCAGCTTCTTTGCCTCTGTCGCATGAGTTGTCACATCATATCCGGCAATCTGAAGCGTTCCTTTCTTTCGCGGCAAACTCTGTAAAATCAAACGAAGCAGCGTGGACTTTCCTGCACCGTTTCTGCCGATGAGTCCAAGCATATAGCCCCGCTCCAGAGTAAAGGAAATATCCTTTACTGCAAACTTCCCGCTTCCGAAGCGGAAAAAGGACTTTTCCAGTCCCTGTACCTTCAGTGCCGGCTTTGCCAGCCGTTCCGCCTCTTTCTCTTCCAATACTTTATTTTCATCGATTTGTGTCTGCTGCTGCAAAACAAAATCCTCCTGTCTGTATTATTCCGAATCCAACAATACTTCCACCATTTCCATAATATCTTCCCGCTCCATACCGGCCTCGCGGCACTCCTTGATACAGTCCAGCATATGCCGTTCTGCCATGGCCAGCTTTTTCTCCCGGAGCAAATCCGTATTCTGTTCACACACATAAAAGCCTTTACCGGAAACAGAATAAATAAGTCCCTCCTTTTCCAGTTCCTCATAAGCTCGCTTTGTGGTAATGACACTGATTTGTAAATCCTTAGCAAGCGCCCGGATGGACGGTAACATATCTCCCGGCTTCACATCCCCTGCTACAATGGCCGTTTTTACCTGTCCGATAATCTGCTCATAAATCGGCAATGTCGATTGTCCCGAAACTACGAATTGCATACGCTCTCCTCCTTTCCGGTACTTCCTTTTTGATTCATTTCCTCCGAAATCCGATTCCAATACAAATACAGTCCGATCATCGCACTCAGATACGCAAGTCCCGTAAGCGTATACAGCAGCCACGGCCACCGCACGCAAAGACTCATATACATATAGTTGCCGCAAGCGTGAAACGCCGGAATGATCGTACACAGCACCGCAGAAACGGTAAACCGCATCTGCTTCTTTGCTTTCGCCTTGTCCTCTTCGGACATCACTTTCTTTCCGGAAACACTCGTACTGCAATCCTCCTTGATTCCCGTAACCGGGTCATCCTCTTGCTGCCAATAACTTCTCGTACTGAAAAACAAGCCGCCGTTCGGGTAAGAACGCTTTACCGCAGCGGACATACTGTCCGCTACCACACCGCTGTAAAGCAACATAAACGGAAAGGTACACAGTATAAAATGTCGTATCCACAAAAGGAAGGAATATCCTGAAATCAAGCACGACACAAGCCCCATAAAAAAGAACAGTAACACATGAAACACGTTGTAGCTTACAGAGTAAGTTCCCAAATACCGCGTCCTTTCTTTCTTGGAGAACGGTAATAAATACAACAGCTTTCCCATACGCGGCGGAAACAAAACCACCAGCCAAAGAGCTCCCACGCCTTGGGCCATTAACCCTTGGGATTCCTTCATCGCCGCAAACACATCCAAAAGCATATAGCCGAAAATCAACAATAACACCAGCCCTCGCCATCCGATCAGCTCTGTTTTCATCCGGTAGAACCCTTCCCGTAACAGGTACAGCACATAACTACCGGCAGTCCTTCCTTTCTCCATATTACACCATTCCTTTCTTTACCACACCCTGCTTTATGTAATACATCAAGTCCTCTATTGTCGGACGCACACATTCCAAATCCAGCCTTACCGGGTCTCCGTCATTTAAAATCAAACCTTCCGCCGTATACTCGGACAGACGCTCCCCTAAAATCCGGCTTTTCATATACGGAAACAGTTCATATCTCCCCCGTACCAGTAAAAACTTATCCAAAATATTCTCCGTACTGTCGTAAAACATCTGCTCCCCCCGGTGAAGCATCATCGTATAATCCGCCTTTGCCTCCAGTTCCGAAACCAGCTGGGAGGACAGTAAGATACCACAATCCTCACCCTCCAGAATCTCGCTCAACACCTCCATAAACTCATCACGGAACACCGGATCCAAGGACGCCGCCGGCTCATCCATAATAAGAAACGTGGCACCGTGAGATAACGCAAAGGCCAGCTGAAACTTCATCTTCATACCCTTGGACAACTTACGGATTGTCCGCTTTTTCGGCACCTCAAACCGTTCCAAACAGGAACTATACTTCTCCATATCCCAGTTCCGGTAATACGGACCGTACACTTGTCCCGTCAAAAGAGGCGACATTCCCTCGTCAAAAGGAGAATCATCAAATACAAACCCCATGCACTCTTTCGCTTCCTTTTCCTGTTCCCGCAAGGAATATCCTCCGATCAACACATCCGCTCCCTCCGGTAACGGTAACAGCCCGGAAATTGCAGACAACAGCGTTGTCTTGCCCGCACCGTTCACACCTAAAAGTGCCGTCAGATATCCTGCCTCTACCGAAAACTCAATCTCCTTTAACGCAAAACCATCCCGTTGCAAACGGGGAATCTTAACATCCAAAACTGTACTCATACGAATCTCCTTCTTCCCTCCCTAAAGCTGCCGACAATAAAACCTCATACCATCCGATACCGTAGATACACTTCAATCCCAACTGTGTATGTCTATATATACAGTATATACACAGTATATATATTTGTCAAGTAGTAATCCGTATCTTTTTCTTTTTATCCGAAAAGTTACTGCTTACTTTCTGCAGCCGAATTTTATTAAAACAGAATTTCTTATTGCTTCATTCATAAACCGCAACCCTCGGACACGGATGTCCGAGGAAGTGTCTCAATAAGACAGGACGTCGCATTGAGACCGGTTGCATCCCCTCCTGCAATCTTTTTTGAAGCAATTAGAAAGACTTACATCCGAAGTCCACAGATGCGGATCCTTTTTGAAAGAGAACATTTTGTAGTCTTCAAGAACTGCGATTGAAATTCGTCCCCCAAAAATAAAAAGCTGCCGCTAAGCGACAGCCTTTGTATCCCTATTTACTTTCCTTCTACCGCACCGTTTTCCTTGATGCGCTCAATTTCCTTATCCTTGTTCCAAAGATAACTGAAATGTACTTCCTGACCGTTCTTGATACGCTGTATGTTGTCCCTGTGTTTAAACAACATCACCACTGCGGCTATCATAAAAATTCCCGCAGCAAGAATATCCTGATTCATGGCACCGTAAATCAATGCATATGCTACAGAGGCAGACATCGGTACCACACAAAGATAATTTACAATCAAAACTACCACAAGTTCAATCGAAATCATCACCAAAAACAACCGTACATCCGTCATAAGAACCACACCGCCGAGACAAGCCAGCCCCTTTCCTCCGCGGAATTTCAAATAGAACGGAAAAATATGTCCTAAAATACACGCCGTTCCGGTAAGCGGAAAGGCATACCGGAACTCCGGAAACAGTTTCCCGGTAATCCATACGGCAAGACAAGCCTTTGCAATATCAAGTATCGCACAAAAAGCTCCGATTTTCTTTCCCTTCAAAATAATCACATTGGACGCTCCGGCATTTCCGGACCCCTTCTTGCGGATATCATAGCCGTTCATCATACCGATGATATACGACGGACTAAACGCCCCAATCAGATATCCGATCAATAAACATCCTAAAATCTCCATTTTGTTCCTCCCTCTTAAACTGTATCAATCGACTACAATCTAAGTTCCTTTGTAATTCGTTCTCTCTTCAGTTACTATACTACCACATCTTCATGACTTATGGCAAGTACCACATTATAACAGTTTTATAAACTCCTGCAATTCCCGGAATCCGCCCTGCGGATATTCGGAAATATCCTCATTGTTTTTGTTTAACAAACAATCCGTCAGCAAAAATACTTTCATCCCTATCTTTGCGGCCACCATATCCTCCGACACATCATTCCCTACCACCAAACACTCCTCCGGTTCTACCCCAAGACGTTTTGCAATTTCCGTGTAATATGCCGGATTCGGCTTGCTAACGCCGATATTCTCATAAGTAGTACAAAGAGCAAAGTCCTCTCTTTTAAGCCCTGCCCATTCCATTCTTTGTCTGGTCGCAATCATCGGAAAAATCGGATTGGTGGCAAGGGCAACCTGAAAGCCCATTTCTTTCACCAAAGCTACCGTTTCCTTCGCCATCGGGTCAAACCCGCAGGCTTCCTTTGCCTTTACAAAGCCCTCACGGTAAAAATCATCAAATAAAACCTTGTCCTGCAATACATTCACCCCGTAAATCTCCGTAAACACATCCCAGAACTTCGTTTCGTTCATACAGGAACCGTCATTCATTACCATAGCCTTGGTACCGGTCCAAATATTCTTTATCAGCTCGTCCGGGTCATACCCGTAACCGGCCAGACGCTTTGCCAGATTCCCGAAATATAACTTCAGAAACCCGTCATAATCCATCGGCAATAACGTACCGTCAAGGTCAAATAGTACTGCTTTGATACTCATTTTCTTCCACCCTCTCATGTTTCGTCCGCGCACGCATCCACGTAACTTCTTACGGCATACTCCCCTTCTTTCCGACGGTTCTGCTCGGCACACCTACAAAAACACTCTGTTTTTTTTGATATTATAGCATTCTTTTCCACAAACAGTCAATGGTTCATAAGGCTTGTTTCTCTACATAGAGTTCCTGTTGCAAAAAAACACCCACAACCCTGCGCTATCCTTGCAGTTTTGCGGGTGTACACTTTACGTCTGTTTTCTTACAAAGTCATATCAAAATG
>JAFTPY010000268.1 GCA_017463035.1 Lachnospiraceae bacterium | reverse complement strand
TCCCTTTAAGACCAGGGATTCGGTTCCGAATTTGTACGAACATTGGATTTGCAGAGATATGGTGACCTACATTAAGATGGCTCAGGGCAGTCGGACAAGAGGAGAGTTTTTACAGATTATGAACCGGCCGAAGCGTTATATCGCAAGAGATGCGCTGGGCTCGTTCACGGTGGATTTTGACCTGCTGAAGGACTACTACGAGGACAAGGATTATGTGGTGGACCGCATCGAAAAATTGGAATATGATCTACAAATGATAAAGGGCTTAAATCCCTTTGCGGCAATTAATTATATCCGCCGGGCAGTGGGCTATGACGGTTTTTTGACGGAGTATGCCCAGTACCGTAAAATGCAGGCGGAGGAATTGTTTGATTTGCTGGCGGAATTGCAGGAGGATGCGGCGGAATATCCTACTTTTGACGCTTGGTTTACCCATATGGCGGAGTATACGGAGCAGTTGCAACGTCAGAAGGCAAAGGAAAAGAAAAATACAACGGAAGCGGTGACGATGTCTACCTATCATTCCGCAAAGGGGTTGGAGTATCACACGGTGTTTTTGCCGGAGTTAAATGAAGGCCTGACACCGCACCGGCAGGCTCTTTCACCGGAGGATACGGAAGAAGAACGGAGAATGTTTTATGTGGCAATGACCCGGGCAAAACGTCGTCTGGTGTTATCCTGCATGAAGGAGCTGCGTTCCAAGGAACTGGTACCCAGCCGGTTTGTGGGAGAGGTGTTTACGGACCGTTCGACGCTGATAAGCGGGACAAGGGTAGTACATACCGTCTACGGAGAGGGAACTATAACAGAAGCGAAGGATGGACGGCTCAAGATTTTGTTTGACCGTTTCCCGGAAGAAAAGGTATTAAACGAAGCCTATTGTGTGCAAAGCGGACTGTTAAGAACAAAAAATGAATAAAATGTAAAGAAACTATCAATAATTGTATGGATTTATTGACAATACTTCCGCGATGTGCTACAATCTGTCTAACAGATTGGGACTACGGCACTAAAAATATGTATATTGCACGTAAAACAGTCCTGTTTGTCAGAAGAAAAGAAAAGGAGATTGTTACTTATGAAGGAAAAATGTTTGACGCAGGTGGTAGAAGATATTCCGGGAAGAAAGATTATTTTGTCTGCAGGTATCGGACAGACAAACCCGGAGGATTTAGAATGGCTTATGGATACCGTATTAAAGCATGCGGCAAGCTGGAAGACATCTGGTTGGGCGTATATTGCGGATTGTACCCAGATGAAACCCATCGGACCGAGAGAAAGCAGTGTCATTGTTAAGATGACAAAGGCTTTTGTGGATGCGGGCTGTAAAGCATTCGGTTTTGCGGAAGGTTCTTCTATGATGTTAAAGATTCAGGCAAAGAAGAATACGCAGATGTCGGATACCGGTGTTATTGAGGGGCATTTTGCCACGGTAGACGAAGTATTGGATTGGTTGAAAGAGGATTTGAAGATTTAATTTTTCAACGTATTGGGTAGATAAAAGAATAAGAAAGGCTTCCGATTGGGGTTCGGAAGCCTTTACTGTTTTTGATAAATGAAAGAAAATGTTTAATCTTCGTCAAACATTTCGTCGAATTCCGCATTGTCCAAAAGTTCATCGAAAGCATCGGATACGGCTTCGAATTCATCATCGTCTTCGATGTTGATTAAGTCGATATCGTCCTCGCCCTTCTCTTCGAAACGATACAGGAAAATTTCCGCATCCGGGTCATCACCCTGCGGAAGAAGAGCAATATAGTCTTTTCCGTCTACCGGGAAGATGGCAAGGACATCACAAATTAAGTCGGTACCGTCCTCTAAAGTAAGGGTAATCTGGTCATTGGTATCTTCGTAAAGTTTAGAATTTTCGTTCATGGGATACTCCTTTCGGTTACGGATTCAGTAAGTATGCTCCGTATATGCATATAGTATAACAGATACGAAGTAAAATGAAAAGGGGGAAACGGGGAAATTGAAGGAATCAGAGAGAGAAGTTCACTGTTTTGACACAGGAATGTCATAAAAAACTGCTATATTTTGTATAAAGCTATTATTTTTCCGAAGATAACAACCGATATATAGTTTGGTTGAAGAAAACCAAGGAGGAGTTGCTTATGAAAGTACGGAACAAATCATTTAAGATATATGTGGCGGCGCTTATTTTCTGCGCCCTTTTTTCAGTTGGACTAAAAAAAGAGATTGTAGCGGATGCGGCGTCTCTTGACTATCGTTTTCTGTATAATGCGGAGGAGAAGGCGTCCGGTTCCGAAATCGAGATGACTTCTTTAAATGCACGTTTACAGGTAAAGTCCAAGGCTACCGAAGATGAGTCGGGCGGTCTTCCGGCGGATGCGACGGTTACCTTCCACAGTTCTGATGAGAGCGTTGTGGTTTGTCAGGAGACCGGCGTGCAGGGTATGACAACGTTGGTTCGTAAGGGTCCGGGTTATTCCACCGTTACGGCAGTGATTTCCGACGGAAAATATAATTATGCCATCAGCTGTCTGGTAAAGGTTGATTTGTTGATTACCAATAAAAACTTCTCCACCATCGATTATGCGGGACATCAGATTTTAAAGCTTGATAAAATCGGTGATACCAAGCAGGTGGTTCTGAAGTATGTTACTTACAATGATAAGAACGAATATGTGGATAATACCCTGGTAGACTGGTCTTCCTCCAATGAGATGGTTGCCACGGTAGATGAGTTCGGTAATGTTACCGCAGTAGGTGCGGGCCGTGCGGAGATTATGGTATCTACACAGACCTCTTCCGGTCAGTCCAAGCCTTTGGTAAAGAAGGCATCGGTCATTGTAGCTCCGATCGGTTCCTTTACGGAAGCAAAGGATTATGCGGGATACGAACCGTCGATTTCTACTCAGATTCGAAAAGATAATTTTATGATTTACATAAACGGTCAGTCGGCAACCAGCCTTGTATGGAAGGTTTCCCAGCTTGTGACCGTAAAAGGAAAGCCGGTGGAAAAGGAACTTTCCGCAAACAGTGATGTTTTGAAGTATTCTATTAACGAATACAGCGGCAGTGTGAATTTTACCGGGGTAAAGGCAGGTACCTATGTTATCCGTGCTTATGCGGATAAGGAATATATCGGCAACGGTAATATCCCGAGCTTTGAAGCAGAGGTTGTAGTACTGTTTGATATGTCAGACAAGTCTCTTTTAATGAACGTAGGCGATACCTACAATATTATCGAGAATTCCAATATTCCGACGGCTGGCCAGTTCCGGTATTCTTCCTCCAACAGCAATGTGGCTGCGGTGGATGCCACCGGTGTGATTACGGCAAAGAACAGTTCACCGAACCCGGTAACCATTACACTTACCTATATCGATAACGGTATTTTTGAAACCGGTGGCGGCGGAGAGTATGATAAGGGCGTACCGGAGATGACCATAGAGGTTACGGTAATCGACGGAATTCAGTTGAATTATACCGAAGTTACCATTAATACAAAGGGTACGGTCCAGCTGGAGCCGGTACTTACCAATCGTGTGGAAGAGGTTATCTGGTCCTCCTCCGATGAGCGTATCGCTAAGGTAGAAAACGGTTTGGTAACCGGTATTAAGGAAGGTACCGCCGTAATTACCGCTAAGCAGGTAATCAACGGTATTGTAAAGACCGCAAAGTGTACCGTATATGTACAGACTTCTGTAGAGCAGGTAACTCTTGATCCGAAGGAGATTACCCTCGGTATCGGTAAGTATGAAACGATTCAGGCCTTTGTAAAGCCGAGTACCTTAAACGGTGTATCCTTAAAGTGGGTATCTTCCAATGAAGAGATTGTAAAGATTACGGAGGCAGGAAAGCTTTCCGTAACCGTACAGGGTGTAGCGGGAGGTAATGCGGTGATTTCCGCAATTAATCAGGATAATGTAGTCGTAGGCTTCTGTAATGTTACCGTATTACAGCCGGTAGAAGGTATGACCTTATCCGAAACGGAGGTTACCGCGCGTATCGGTGATAAGGTGCAGCTCCGTGCTACGATTACACCGGATAACGCAACAAATCAGGAGGTGACCTGGAAGTCTTCCAACACAAAGGTGGCAACGGTGTCCGCTAACGGTCTGGTAACCATGAAGGCGGCAGGTACCGCATCCATTATTTGTACTTCCGTGGACAATCCTTCCGTGCAGGCCTTCTGTAACGTAACAGTTTTAAAGGCAGTAAGCGGTGTTTCCCTGGACATCGGCTCCAAGGAAATGTATGTAGGCGAAAATTATCGTTTGACCTATCTGGTATCTCCGGGAGATGCCAGTACACCGGAGGTTACCTGGACCTCTACCAATACCGCGGTGGATACGGTAGACAGTACCGGTATGTTAACCGCAAAGGGCGTAGGTCAGGCTGAGATTATTATTAAGACGGTGGACGGCTCTTATATGGACCTTTGTACCATTGTTGTAAAGCAGAAGCCGACCAATGTAAAGCTTTCCGTAAACAATCTTACCATGAATGCAGGCGAGTACTTCTATCTGGATCCGGTGCTTACACCGGCCAACAGTACGAAGGAAGGCCTTGTATGGGAATGTGTGGATACCAATATTGCAACGGTTTCCTCTACCGGTCGTGTAACGGCAAAGAATCCGGGTCAGACCATTATTATGGTAAAGACGGAAAACGGAGCGACCGCATACTGTAAGCTGACGGTATTGCAGGCTGTGACCGGACTTGAGATTACACCGGGCAAGGCAACCCTTGATGTGGGTGAGAAGCTTCAGTTGTACACGGAGTTTACACCGGCTACCGCAAGTAATACCGATGTTTACTGGACCTCCTCCGATGAGGATATCGCAACTGTCGATAAGGACGGTGAAGTTACCGCAAAACAGGGTGGTCTGGTAGTGATTCAGTGTCAGAGTGATGACGGCGGATACAATGCCGTATGTATCATAACAGTAATCGAAGAGGTCACCGGAATCACGATTACACCGGAGCAGTACAAGCTGGGTCTGGGAAAGACCTTCCAGTTAAAGGCAGAGATTACCAATTCCACCGCTTCCGATAAGGACGTAGAGTGGCGTTCCAGTGATGAAAGTGTTGTAACGGTAGATCAAAACGGTAAAATCCGCGGTATTTCTCTCGGCTACGCAACAATTACCGCCATGGCATTGGACGGCAGTGATGCGGAAGCAACCTGTGAAATCCGGGTTGTTACCGAAGTAACCGGCATGACTATGAATTATACATCCATTACGTTGATTCAGGGTAATACCTTCCAGTTGGAGGCAGACATCCGTCCGGCAAACGCGACCTATAAGACCGCTTCCTGGAAGTCCGATAATTCGGAAATTGCCATGGTAGATGATGACGGTGTTGTTACTGCGATTTCTCCGGGTACCGCATGGATAACCGCGGAGGCTAGAGACAGCAGCGGAAAGTATTGTAAGTGTTATGTCACGGTTATCGCACCGATTCCTGCCACCGGAGTAACCACAATGGTGGATGAAATCGTGATGGCTCCGGGAGAAAAGAAAACAGTTGTGGCAAAGGCAACACCGACCAATACAACGGATTCCATGATGTGGACTTCCTCTGATGAGTCGGTTGTACGTGTGAATTCCGTAACCGGAGAGATTACGGCAATTGCACCGGGCAATGCCAGTGTTATTGTAATGATGGATTCCGGTAAGAAAGCGGTAATTAATGTAATTGTTGTAGGACTCAGCCGTACATCGGTTGTAATGGATTACTATTCTACAGGTGTAACATTATATGTGGAAGGAGCTACTTCTACGATTCGGTGGTATTCCACCAATCCGAGAGTGGTTGAGGTACGGAACGGTACCTTGACTTCCAGAGGTTCCGGAACGGCAACCGTCGAGGCGAGAGTGAACGGTAGAACCTTAACCTGTACGGTTCGGGTAATCGCACCATAAAAAATGAAAAGAATACTACGTAAGCCGGGGATTGACCTCCGGCTTACTGTTGTAACAAAGAGAATATATGTGAAAGACTGAGAGAAGGGGACGAGAAAGGAGTTTTTATGTTACAAAGTTTGAGGGTGAGTAATTTTGCGCTCATCGAAGAATTGGAGGTCACGTTTGACGGTGGACTGAACATTCTGACCGGAGAAACCGGTGCCGGAAAATCCATTCTACTGGGGTCGATTCAGACTGCTTTGGGGGCAAAAACGTCGAAAGATGTGATTCGGAACGGTGCCGAATCCGCTTATGTGGAAATTGTATTTGAGAACTGCGGAAAGGCTGTGGAAGAGGAACTGGAACGACAGGAGATTTCCTTTGATGACGGTAGCGTGACCATTTCTCGCAAGGTGACTTCCACAGGGAAAAGTGTCAGCCGGATTAACGGGGAGACGGTAAATGCCTCGGCGGTAAAGGCGGTAGCATC
The DNA here is from genome assembly GCA_017463035.1 of Lachnospiraceae bacterium. Lineage (GTDB taxonomy): Bacteria > Bacillota > Clostridia > Lachnospirales > Lachnospiraceae > SIG307. Next base: position 1,836 of record JAFTPY010000268.1, on the reverse strand, counting down.
CTTGTTACTTGAAATCCACGGTCAGCAGGAGCATCATTCTCTGTTAAACAGGGAGAAGCATTTGGAGATGGTAGACCGTTATGCGGGAGAGATACTTTGGACGCAAAAGGAGAAGGTGGCATCTCTTTGGCAGGAATATCGTAAAATCAGGGCGGAGCTTTTGCAGGCAAGAGAGGATGCAACCAATAAAAACAGAGATTGTTCGTATTTGGAATTTGCATTTCGTGAAATTACGGATGCGGCCTACAAACCGGGAGAAGAAGATCGTTTGGAAAAAGACTTTGAACGTTTGTCCCATGCCAAAGCATTGGCGGAAGGGGTGGCGACTGCCCTTGCTGCAACAGTAAAAGGACCGGGAGAAACGGCGGACAGTCTTTTGGACAGTGCAATTCGGGGACTTTCCAAGGTGAGCTCCTTCGATTCCGAAGCGGAACAGTTGCTTTTACAAGCAGAGGAGATTGCTTCTTTGTTGTCAGAGTTTAACCGGGCGGCAGACCGATACTTCGAAGAAATCAGCGATTGCGAAGAGGAGTATGTGACGGTTTCGGAACGTCTGGATTTGTTGAACCGGTTAAAGTCCAAGTATGGAAAGACTATGGAGGAAGTACTGGCTTACGGGCAGGAATGTGAGGAAAAACTGGCACGATATGCGGATTATGATGCCTATTTAGAACGTTTGGAAAGAGAGTATACAACTGTAGAATGCAAGCTAAAGGAAGCTTCTGAAGCGTTATCTGCTATGCGAAAAGAAACGGCAGCCGAACTTTCGGGGCAGATTAAGCAGGCGTTGTCGGAATTAAACTTCTTGGAAGTTCGTTTTGAAATCAGAATCGACCGGACGGAATATAGCGCAAACGGTATCGATACGGCGGAGTTTTATATCGCTACCAATCCGGGAGAAGAGATAAAGCCGCTGATTAAGGTGGCATCCGGCGGTGAACTTTCCAGAATTATGCTGGCGTTAAAATCCGTATTTGCGGACAGGGACGAGATTCCGACTCTCATTTTTGATGAAATCGATACGGGGATCAGCGGTCGTACCGCTCAGGCGGTTTCCGAGAAGATGGCGGCGATTGCTACCGACCGGCAGCTTTTGTGTATTACCCACTTGCCGCAGATTGCGGCGATGGCCGATAATCACTATTTGATTGAAAAGGCAACGGACGGTGTAAAGACGATTACGAAAATAGAGCGGCTTACGGAGGAACGATCCGTGGAAGAACTGGCAAGGATGTTGGGCGGAGCCAGCATAACCGACGCGGTATTGGAAAATGCGAGAGAAATGAAGAAGCTTGCAAAAGTAAAAAAATAATTGGAAAAAGTTAATAAAAAAATTAAGTTTGAATTGTCAGTTCTTACGCATACTATTAGGGAACCTGTTTTTTGGCAGAGTTCCCTAAGTTGTTTTATGGGAATGTTTTCTTGTATCATAGAGTGGTATGCCAACCGGGTTTCAAAATAGAGAAGAAAGGTTGGCGAAGGGATGAAGAAAAAGTATCGTAAGTGGCTGGTGACAGCATTGATATTGAACATAATCGCAATTTTCGGCTATGGAGTGTATTATTATAAGGATAGTCTGCCGGAAGAAATCTTGATTATCACAGGGGAAGAACAGAAAATATCCTTTCGATTTCCGATTTTTGCAGAAATAGAGGGCGAAAGTATCGGCGTACTGGAGGTCAACAGAAAGCCGTTAGAAAAGGATAGCATAAAAATCGATTTGTCGGACGCGGTTATCATGGAGGCCTCGGAAACCACGAATGCTACGATGGAAATAAAACTGTTCGGGTTTATTCCGTTAAAGAAAGTGGAAATCGCTGCTGTGACACCGGAAAG
>JAFTPY010000267.1 GCA_017463035.1 Lachnospiraceae bacterium | reverse complement strand
TCCCAGGTGATTTCCGCGGAAACCGTATGAATGATTTTGCCGAGGAAATAGAGATTCACCGGAGGAATCATGCCAAAGACTGCGCCTAATACGCGGAGCTTGATACCGAGCTGGACGGAGGTGAGGTAAACGCAAAGAATACCGTTCCAAAAAATAAGCGCTTCCGCCAGAGTACAAAGCAGGATGCCAAGCAGAGCCTTCAACCAGTTTGCATAGAGGGAAGAAAACAGGGCATACAGCTGCAACGTCACGGTACCGGCGGTGGAAAGTAAAAAGATTTTTAAGCAGGCCGCACCGTGATTGCAGAGGCGAAGCCGGAAATTCGGATAACGGCGAAAGGAAATCAGGGGCAGGGTATTGGCCGCAAGGAAAAAAAGCACCATAAGAGGCGTCGGCAACGGGGAGTATACGGAAAGCAGGTATGTGTTCGCGGCGATAAAAATCAGTACGGTACAGAGTAAATGAATCAGTATGTCAGCGGATTTTCGTAACATCGGTATCTCCTAAAAGTTTCTTTTGATAGGTACTATTGTATCATGTTTTGAAAAACGGAACAATAGCGGGAATCGGGGGAGATGCCCGAAAAAGGGAATGAAGCGGAGAATTAGGACCATTTTCTTATGAGTTTTTGTTAAGAATTCATGTGTAACAGGACGATATACTGAAGTGAAGAGGAGGGATGTTTTATGCGTATCGAGCAGGAAACGAGAAATTTGTATGTGGGAAATCTGCGACAGGCGGAACAGAAGACGCCTGAGGAAGTGGCGGAGAATTTAAAGAACGGAAGAGTATTTTCCGGGAAGGTACAGTTCCCGCAGGATAAGATTGCAGAGCGTCGCAGGGCGGCACAGGAGAAGGCCATGGGTATTGTAAAGGCTGCCTTTGCAGGAGAACGGATATTAGATGCAAGTGTGGAAGAAATGCAGACCAGTATCGAAAAGGGGAAGGATGAGATGCTTGCCCAGAAAGCTGAGCTGAACCGGATTGCCGAGGAAAAGGAAAAACTGAAGGGCAATAATTTCCTGACCTCCGAGGAATATGAGCGGGAGATGGCAGAATTAAGCAAGGCAGAGTCGCATTTTAAAGGCTTAATTCAAGACGGCAAGAAATACGAGGACCGCACGATTCAGGCATTGACGGATATTAAAATCGAACGGGCGAAATCGAATCCGATGGTGGATGCCGGAAAGGAAGCGGAAGCGGTTCTGGAGGCAGGCGGCAAGGAAGTAATCGGTATGCTTTTTGAGGAAGCCAAGGAGCATATGGAGACCGAGTTTGAGAAACAGCAGCAGGCGGCGGAGGAGAAGGCTGCCAAGGAAAAGGAGTTGGAAGAGCGCATCGAAGAGATGCGGGCCGAGAAGAAGGAAGAAGACGATACCGAAACGCCTGCGGTTGAACAGTTGGAACGTTCTACCAGACGTATGGTAAAGATTGCGGAAACCGGGGAATCGATTCAGAAGGAATTAAAAAATGTGGTAGACCGTCTGAAACTGGATCTTGAGGATTTAAAGGGTGCGGCAGTGGATGAGGTACTGTAGGAAACATCCGCCGGAACAGAATACAGAGAAAGTATAAGGGAGATACTATGGCGAAAAAAGATAATACAAGAGAACTGACCCAGGCAGAGCAACAGCGAAAGGAATATTTTGAGGCAGAGTCGGAGAGGTTGGTGGCACAGGGGTATGAACGAAAGGATGTGACCTTCGGTGTGGTGGAGGCGAATGTGTGGGCAATTGTGGTGACCTTACCGTTAATCCTGCCGTTTTTACTGGCATATTATGTAATGTGGGGAAAAGAATGGACAGTGTTGCCTTGGTGGGGTTATTTTGTGGGGTTGGTACTTTTGACAGCTTTCATTGTGGGACATGAATTGATTCACGGTGCGGTGTTTGCCTGTTTTGCGAAGGACGGGTTCCGTTCCGTTGCTTTCGGCGTGATATGGAGTATGCTGACGCCCTATTGTACCTGCCGGGAGTCCTTGAAGCGGAAGCACTATATGCTGGCGATTCTGGCTCCGACGGTGGTGCTCGGGATTCTTCCGGCAGCGGTGGCGCTGGCCGTCGGTTCCAAGTGGATTTTATACCTGGGGGTACTGATGATTTTAGGTGGCGGAGGAGATATTATGTGCGCCATTAAGCTGGCAACCTACCGGACCAAGGGAAAGGAGTGCCTGTTCTTTGACCATCCTTATGAAGTGGGACTGGCGGTATTTGAACGGGCGAAGGCAGAATAAGGAGAAGGAGGAGACAAATGAAAAAATTTTTTATCGGTTTATTGAAAGCGCTGGGATACTTCGGAATCTATCTGGGAGCTCAGATTTTGGTCACCTTTGTATATGTGATTGCTATAACAATACCGGTGGCGGTAAAGTATTCTTTGGGAGATTATAATTTGATGGACCCGATGGTTATGGGGGTGTATCTCGATGAGGTACTGCAGGGGCTTATGGAGGCTGTCATGCCGATTACGATTCTTTCGGGACTTCTGACCATAGGCATTGTTTGGTTGATTTTTGTCTGCAGAAAAAAGAAAATTACAAAGGAACTGAGCTTGCGGAAAATCTCTGTGGGAACGATGGTTTCTGTTGTGGTGATGGGCTTTGGATTCAATCTGTTGACGGGTGTGGTGTTTTCTGTTTTGCCGGAGTCCTGGATAGCCTCCTATGAGGAGACGGCGAATGCTACCTTTGTGGGAGAATTTTGGATTGTGGCCCTTACGACAGGAATTATGGCGCCGCTTGTGGAGGAGTTTGTTTTCCGTGGACTTATTTATACCAGATTAAAGAAGGGAATGCCGATGGTGGCTGCGGCAGTGATTACTGCGGTCTGGTTCGGAGTAATGCACGGACATCCACTTTGGATTGCCTATGCAGCGGTACTGGGGCTGGTTATGGTCTGGATTTTTGAGCGGACCGGGTCCTTGTTTGCAAGTATGCTGTTCCATTTCGGCTACAATTCGGTTGCTGTGATTGAGATGGCGCTTCCGGAGACCACACCGGACTGGGCAGGGATTGTTATGGTGGCAGCCGGAGTGATATTGTCAGCGGCAGGTGTGTATTGTTTCTTGAAACTTCCGAAGACGGAGGTTGTCGGGGAGACGGTAGTGCAGGAGGCGGCAGAGGCTGTGATTGTCACGGAGAATACCGCCGATGAAGAAACAGAGGAGTCGACAGAAAATTAGAAATAATGCAAGTTCATAATTTTTTCCTTGGAAAAGGGCGGTGTGATTGGTTGACACCGCCTTTAAAAAATCTTATAATAGAATCGGTTAAGTCTGTGTAAAGGAGAGTTTGATTATGGCTGAGTACAAATACGAGACCCATTTGCATACATGTCAGGGAAGTGCCTGCGGCCGGCTGACCGGAGAAGAACAGGCGGATTTATATAAAGGGTTCGGATATACCGGAATTGTGGTAACCGATCACTTTTTTAACGGAAACTGTGCGGTTCCGCGGGATTTACCGTGGAAAGAGCGTGTAGAGCGTTTTTGTGCCGGCTATCGCAGCGCGAAAAAGCGGGGTGACGAAATCGGCCTGCAGGTGTTTTTCGGTTTGGAAACGAATTTTCACGGACAGGAGTTTTTGTTGTACGGTTTGACAGAGGAATGGTTAAAGGAACAGGAGGATATGCTTTCCTGGAGTCCGAAGGAGCAGTTTGAGAAGGTGACGGCTGCGGGCGGCTTTGTGGTGCAGGCCCATCCGTACCGACTGGCTCCGTGGATTCCGCAGGCTATCATTTATCCGGACTGCTGCGAGGCATTTGAGCTTTATAATGCCCATAACGTGCCGGAGGTAAACGCACAGGCGGTGGCGTATGCTACGGAGCACGGTATTCACGGTACGGGCGGTACGGACGCTCACGGACCGGTACAGCCGAGGGGCGGTATGGTTTTTGAAAAGAAATGGGAGAGTATTGCCGATTATATTGCGGCGGTACGAAGCGGTACAGGCTACCGGATTATTACGGAGTTTGTAGAAATGTAAGAGAGTTTCCGGGAGGCAATCATGAGCTTTTTTAAAAATATAAAAAAGAAAAGAGCGGCGCTGAGACGTGCCCGCATTCAGCGAAATAAAGCATGGGGAAGATATTATCGGTTCTGGGACCGCATAAGGGGACTTTCTATTTTTAAGAGAAAGTGTCTGGCATGTCCGATTGATCCGAATCTGGTTGTATTTGAGGCCTTTAAGGGCAAGCAGTATACCTGCAGCCCGAAGGCGATGTTTGAAGAGATGGTACAGAATCCGGCCTATGCGGGCTACCGCCTGGTATGGTCGTTTTCAGGCGCTGTAATTAAGAACTATGAGTTTTTAAAGCAATACAGAAATGTAACTTTGGTAAAGAAAGGCACGGAGAAGTACTATGAAGTCATGGCTACCGCTAAGTACCGTGTCACCAATTCTACCAATCCGAAGACCATTCCGGTGCGTAAGGGACAGATATACATCCAGACCTGGCACGGCACCCCGCTGAAGCGTTTGGGATGCGATATCGTGCTGGAAGGAAACGGTTCCCAGAGTGTGAAAGAGATTCACAAGATGTACAGGGAAGAAGCGGACCAATTTTCCTATCTGCTTTCTCCGTCTGCTTATACCTCCGAGAAGCTGGCTTCCGCGTATGCTTTGACGGAAGAAGAGAAAAAGCATAAGTTAATCGAGCTCGGTTATCCGCGTAACGTATTTTTGTTTAAATATACCGAAGAGGATGTGAAGCGGATTAAGGAAACGCTTCATCTTCCGGAGGATAAGAAGATTATTTTATATGCACCGACCTTCCGTGACAAGACCTACGAGTACGGCAAGGGCTTCGAGTATCAGGTGGCACTTGATATGGACCGCCTGCAGAAGAAGTTCGGTGACAGAGCGTGCGTGCTGTTGCGTGCACACTATTTCGCGAATATGGAGTTTGATGCGGAGAAGTACAGAGGCTTTTTGTATGATGTGTCCGATTACGGCGACATCAATCATCTGTATGTCATCAGTGACCTGTTGATGACGGACTACTCCAGTGTTATGTTTGACTATTCCATTTTGCGCCGTCCGATGATTTTCTTTATGTATGATATTGAGGAATACAGAGGACAGCTGCGAGATTTTTATATTGAACCGGATATTCTGCCGGGACCGATTGTTTCGACACAGGATGAAGTAGAGGAGGAGCTGGAAAAGGCATTCTCCGCACCGTTTGTTTGTGATGAGCGCTATCAGGCGTTTTGCGAGAAGTTTACGTATCTGGATGATGCGAATGCGGCAAAACGTGTGGTGGAGGCAATTATTGCACCGCAGGAGCAGGCGGCACCGCAACCGGCCCGATTGGTACGTTACAGAAAGCGTCAGAGAGTAATCGGGAAACTGAGAAGCTGGAAAAACAAGCTGAAAAACGGAATCTTAAAGAGGCTTCGTTATGCAAACTATTTGAACAAGCCGTTACAGGAGAACTCCATTCTTTTGGAGGCACAGCAGGGAAAGTCCATGGACGGAAATGTTTATGCGTTGCTTTGCGAGCTGGCAAAGGGAACGGAGTATCAAGGTTACCGGTTGTATCTGACTTGTCTGAAGGATAATCGAAAGAAGTTTGAGAAACAGTTGAAGGCTTTGGGAATGACCAAGGTTACCCTTTTGGTAAGAAATTCGGTTTCCTACTATAAGGTTTTGGCGACGGCGAAGTATTTGATTACCGATACTTCCTTTGTGTTTAACTTTGTGAAGCGCGAGGGTCAGGTGTATCTGAATACCTGGCACGGAACTCCGCTGAAAACCTTGGGAAAGAGTGTAAAGGGAGAAGCCCATACCATCGGAAATGTGCAGAAGAATTTGCTTGCGGCGGATTATTTGTTGTTCCCGAATGAGTTTACGATGAATCACATGATCGAGGATCATATGCTCCGGAATATCGGTACCGGCGAAATCTGGTTAACCGGTTATCCGCGCAATGAAGTATTTTTCCGGAAGGAAGAAAGAGAACGGTTACGTAAAGCGTACGGCTTGGATGGGAAAACGGTATATGCCTTTTTGCCGACCTGGCGAGGTACGGTAGGAAGTGTGTCGAAAACTCCGCAGGTAAAGCAGCTGACAGGGTATTTGACGGAACTGGATGCGGGGCTTTCGGAAAATGAGGTTTTATATGTAAAGCTTCATGCCTTTAACGGCGCCGAGATGGATTTTACAAAGTTTGCCCATATCCGTCCGTTCCCGGAAGCCTGCGAAACGTATAAGTTTTTGAATGCTACGGATGGTTTGATTACGGATTACTCCAGCGTATTTTTTGATTATGCAATCACCGGCAGAAAAATTATTCTGTTTACTTATGACGAGGAAGAGTACGAGGCGGCCAGGGGATTTTATTTCCCGCTTTCCGAGCTTCCGTTCCCGCAGGCGAAGAAGGTGGATGAACTGTTGCGGTTCATGAAGGAAGAGAAGAACTATGACGATTCCGGGTTTATTAAGACCTTCTGTTCCTATGAACGCCCGGATGCGGCAAAGGCAATTTGCCGGAAACTTGTCCTCGGTGAGGACATGGGAATCAAGACCTGTAAGATTCCGGATAACGGAAAGAGAAACGTAGTGATTTTCGGCGGTGCTTTGTATAACAACGGTATTACCACATCCTTGTTTAATCTGTTGTCTCAGGTGGATAAGGATAAGACAAATTATATTCTGTTGTATAAGACGGAGGATGTGAAAAAGCATCCGGAGGTACTGGAAAATCTCCCGGAAGAGGTAAGCTCACTGGGATTCTCCAACGGTCTTACTCTTAATTTTTGGGACTTTGTACGGTATAAGGTATGGACAAAGAAGGGCCTGATTCCGTATTCGGTGATTGAGGAAATTTCCGATAAGATTGCCAAGAGAGATTCCCGCCGTTTGTTTGCGGGCTGCCGGATGGATAAGCTGATTCATTTCAGCGGGTATTCCAATGATATGACCACGATTTTCCGGGGAGCGTCCTGCAACAGAACGATTTATGTTCACAACGATATGGAAAAGGAGATTCGCGAACGCCGTCTGATTCGTACCGAAGTACTGGCAAGAGCTTATCAGGAGTATGACAGCGTTGCGGTGGTAACGGAGGATATTAAAGGCTGTGCGGAACGCATAGCAAAGAAGCTTCCGAAGCGTGTGGAGAAGACCGCAGAGTTTTTGGTGGCAAAAAATATTATTAATTATCAGCGTGTACTGGATCTTGCCGAACAGGAGATTTCTTTTGATGCCCGGACAAAGAGTAATGTTTCAACGGAGCGTTTACAGGAAATTTTGGCAAGTAAG
>JAFTPY010000266.1 GCA_017463035.1 Lachnospiraceae bacterium | reverse complement strand
TAATGGTTGTGATATTACTCATTCTTATTTTTATTCCCTTCTATATCCGCTTCACAAAAAACGTCTCTTCAAATCCATCCTCTTTATTTGCATAAGTTCCCACTGCCTCGTATCCAAGAGCCTTATAAAACTCTGTCCCTTGCCAGTTAAAGGTATCCAAACGAATGGTGTTGACACCCTGCTCCTTCGCCTGTCGTTCCATCTCCTGCATCAGTTTTCTGCCGTATCCTTTCCGACGATACCTTTCATCTACAAACACCGTATCAACATACAGAATCTTGTACACACTCATATAAGCAATTAGTCCGGCAATTAATTTCCCGTCTTCTTCCAAGCCGATACGCATCATACCATCCAATCGGTATTTAATGTGCTGCGCATTATATTCATCCAAATAATAGCGGATTTCGCATTCCTGCTCTTCCGACAAATTTATAATCTTTGGTTCCATTTATTTCTCCTTTGTAAAATCTATCTCATCTTCCTCTACAACTTCTTCGTAAAGCATATCACCCGATTTGCCTCTTCAAATCCCATTTTCAAGTGAAACGCCAGGCTACCCGTATTCGTGAGCTCACAATCACTTGCAAACTCGGTACAGCCCATGTCCTTTGCCCAGACTTCGCACTGCTTTAACAGCTCCTTTGCACAGCCCTTGTTCCGGTAAGACTCTTCCACAAAGATTCCTTCCAGATACCCTACCGGGCTGCTATCGGTACCCTCCACATAATCATGACGAAGCTGACACTGGGCAAACCCTATCGCAGCATCTCCGTCAAGCAATAAAAATACTGCGCTTTCCGGATTTGCGATAATCTCTGCCAACTCCCCGGTTAACCCCTCTAATGTATTATCTTCCCACATCTGTATGGCAAGCTTTGCCACGCAAGCAGCATCAACTACCGTTGCCTTTTTTATCATAGATTACACTCCTTTTCACATTTTCTATAAGCATAAGAAATCGAAGCGACCGGATTCGAACCGGCGACCTCTACATCCCTAATGTAGCGCTCTACCAACTGAGCCACGCCTCGTAAAGTTACCTCGTAACAGACCACATTTTCACAATCTTCAAATCACATTCGTCCACATAGCCGATATCCCTCTTCAAATCCCAAAGCATAATATCGCTCATCTCATCCTCATCCGTCGCCACAAACGGCTCCAACCGTTCCACAACTCCCGTAAAAACCGCCTGATAGCAAAGTGTTCCGTCCGGTCTCTGCATCCGGGAAATTCCCCGAAAGGTAAGCTCCTTCGCCCTTTGGTGGGTCTCCTCAAACAATTCCCGCATTGCCGCCTCTCGGGCCGTCTCTCCCGGCTCAATACCGCCCCCGCAGAACTCCCACTGCTGTCTCCATTTATTATAACCGATTATGTACTGACCGTCCACCGTTACAATGGAAAAAGCTCCGGTCACATTCTCGTAATTACCGATTTCCTCTTCCGTAATATCAAGGTGTTCCAGCAAAATCCATCCGGATTTGTTTTTTGCAAGCATGATATCCCCTCCTTATGCTTCCGTTACTAATTTTCCGCACATATGCTCCGGTGTAAGGCGCAGTAACAGTGTCCGGTGTCCGGATTGTGCAATCTACTTCTTTATGTACTCCTCATCCTGCGTGAACTTATAGCTGAGCTTTGTGGTAATTTCCGCAATCAGTTTCATAATTGCCGCAATGAAAGTAAATTGCGCCGTCCTCCTCGTTGTACCAATGATTCATCGGCATACCGTACGGATACCCCTCATCCCCGATGACCGACAGCACTCCGCGAGTTTCGTTTTTCAAAAGTTCCACGCATTCCTCATCGGAAAGCTGTTTGTTTTTTCTAAGTAATTCACGAAACATAATTGCTCCTTTCTGCAATTTTCCTGATCCCAGGAAATCGTCATCCCCTCTTTCTTTTCATATGCCTCACCACAAAATAAATCACTTGATAAAGCACTGCAAGTAAAATCACCGGCACAAAAATAAAAAGAACCCATATATCTGCCGCAATTGCCTTAAATCCATAAACAGTTTCACCGTTTACATTTCCTAAAAAATCAGACGGTGTATAGCCTCTGACAAACAGTCTCACATAATAACACGCCACAATCAACTCACATTCCGTAAAAAAGCATAAGAAATAGAAGGCAATTGCCTTTCCGAGAGAAACCGCTTCCTTTTTGCGCAACACAACAATATAGAGTAATTCGTAAAACACCGCCACTCCAAACAAAAGTGCTAAAAAATCTGCCCACAATCTGGCAGTTACATATTGCGATACAGACAAAGCGATTCCGTATGTCAAAAAACTCAGAGCAAAAATAATACTAATACTATATTTCTTCATTTGCCACACATCCTCCTTGCCGCGTTTTCTTCTTCATCATCTCTTGCACCGGCACTACTTCCCATCTCCCGGCTTCCACGGCTTCGGAGAAAGCAGCGTTGTCCGGCCGATATCCGGCAAAACATCATACACGGAGCAGCCCATTTTCGCCTCGAAATACTCCTTACTTGTAAAGGTTCGCTCCCAGCCCTTGATGTAGGTTTCCATTATGCCGTACCGGCGGGTCACATCTACAAAACGCTTCTCCACAATGACAAACCCGTAATCCGTCGCCAATGCATCACAAAGCTGAATGAGCATATCGTACTCGTCTACCTGACACCCTTCTATGTACTTCTTTATCTCCCGCTCTGCCTCGGTCCGAAGCTCATAGGTAAACTCCTCCTGCATCAACGGGTATGAATGCGTCATGCAAATCCGGGCTACTTCATCCCAGCCCTTTGACCTGCAATACTTGTAACCCTCGTACACATGGGTCGGAATGTCCACGATCCCGACGCGCCGTCCGATGTCATGCAGCACTCCCACGATATACGCCTTTTCCGCATCCATTCCAGGCACCTTTTCCGCAATGTTTCTCGCCGCGATACCAACATTGATGGAATGTTTTGTCCATGGACCCGGATTTAACTCTCCGGCAAGCTGTAATTCTTTTTCTGCTGTTTCTTTGGTCGGTAACATATCAGTCTCCTATCCTCTTAGTCATAAACACCATATCCGGGTCGGTCACCATTCCCTGCTTATGATAGAAATGCTCCGTAGCATCGCCCCTTGCGGTAATCAGAATCATGTTTTTCACACCACGCTCCCGCAAACGCTGCTCCATCTCAGCAAACAACTTCGACCCGATTCCCTTTCCCCGCATCTCATTCTTTACCCAATACTCTTTTACCTCAAACATTAGTCCGTCATAGAACTGTTCTGTTGCGCCCAAAACTGCACCGCACATCTTACCGTCCAGATATACACACAAACCGAAAGAAACCTCCGTTTGAATCATCCATTGCAACCGTTTCCGCGCTGTTTCAAAGGTCCATTCATCATTCCAAGGTGCCGCATTGAAGGTTTCCACATAGAGAAGTGCCAGCTCATCCAGATGAGATTCTTTTATTTCTTCGTATTCTAAGTATTTCTCTATATCATTCGTATATGGAACTATCATATCATCTCTCCTTAGCCAACTATATACCGCATATTATGATACTTCGATACCACATCCTCAAATCCCACTGATTTGTACAAATGATATCCATCCTCCGTAGCTTTCAGTTCAATCACACTCAGTTCGTTTGCCTTTGCATCTTCTAATAAAGCATTCATCAGTTGCTTGGCATAGCCTTTTTTTCTATATTCCGGCTTTGTATAAACATTCAGTACCGTTCCTGTTTTTCCTGTAATAAACATTGGACTCATAGGCTTCTCTACGATCAATAAGAATGCACACGTAAGAATCTCTTCTGCTTCTTTTGCAATATAAACCAACAAATCCCGATTTAAATGATTTCTAAAATATTGAGGAAGTGCTACTCGTAAGCATTGCATATCTTGTTCCGATATACTCCCTAAATCCTCTTGCAAATAAGCAAGCCGTAATTCTACCAACTCGTCTATTTCTTTTTCAGATGCTTTATCAATTATCATTTTCCCTTAACCCCTTTCCTTTGTACTCTATTACAAAAAATCTATTCTCTGCTCACGAATCTCCATCCGCCCCACCTCCAGTACATGTACACTACAATTTCCTACCGGAACGGATTTCTTCGCATTGCTCCATTCCATGCCTTTTACCAGATGATACACCACATTGATAACTCCCCCGTGAGTGACCACCAGGACATTTCCTTCCCCTTCCCTACACATATTCAGAAATGCTTCAAACCACGACTTTATCCGCGAAAAGAACTGCATCGGACTTTCTCCTCCCGGATAGCACTCGTCCGGTTTCAGTGTACTCCAAAACAAGCCGGGATATTTCTCAAGCGCTTCTGCATTTGGCATCCCCGCCAACTCTCCGTTGTCTGCTTCCCGAAGCCTTTCATCGGTTACCACCGGCATTCCCAGCTCCATAGCAAGAATATCCGCCGTTTCCTTTGCGCGCGGTAAATCACTGGATAGTATCTTTTTAATTCCAAATTCATCTTTCTTTTCACCCAAATAACTCGCAAGCTGCTTTGCCTGTTCCACACCCTCCGGCACCAATCCGAGACTGCTCCAACCGCCACGGTAATTCTCATCGTCTTTTCCGTGCCTGACAAAAAATAGTTTCATATTAAACCTCTGTTCTCAAATCCAGCATCATCCCGTTCTTACTATCCGTAAAACCTCTCTTCTCATACAGAGGCCGTCCCATCTCCGACGCACTCAAAAACATTGCTGTAACACCCCGTTTCTTTGCACATTCGATTACCCGTTCCAATATCTCCGTACCGACACCTCTGCCACGATAGCCCGGAG
>JAFTPY010000265.1 GCA_017463035.1 Lachnospiraceae bacterium | reverse complement strand
TTCCTTTGTGGTTGAATAGATATCATTTGAAAAGAAGGAGAGGGAGAAGAAATTCACCCCCTTGACTCTCCCCTTAACTGTAATGTTATAACCAAGCTGTAAAGCAAACAGCGCTGTTTCGCAAAGAAAATTCTTAAGAAAGGTGTTAGGCTATGTACAAGATTGGTGAATTATCACGGCTTTGCCGTATCCCGGTCAAAACGTTGCGATACTATGACAACGAAGGTCTGCTTGTGGCGGATGAAATTGACCGCTTTACGGGATATCGCTATTATTCTGCCGCAAGGATTGCCGATTGCAATCACATTATTTCCTTGAAGGAGCTTGGTTTTTCTCTGGAAGAAATAAAGAAGCACTTGCAGGCAAGTACAGACGAGGATATCCTTGCATTGGTGGATGCCAAGTGCGCAGAGATTGAGGAAAAATCAATGGAACTTTCATTACAGTTGAAGAAACTAAATCACATTAGGAAATCATTATCGGAAGGGGAGAACGCTATGTTTCCTATGGCAATTCGAAGCGGTGACACCATCCGTGTCGCGTATCAAAGAAAGATGTATGCAACCAAATCCGAGGCGGAGGATACGCTTGCGCAAATGAAGGAGGCTCTGCCGAAGCATTTGGTTGGGGAGCGTACTGTAATTGTAAATTATGAAATGGAATATCGGGAAAGCAATCTGGACCTTGCCGCTTGCGTGGAAGTCACAGGCAGCTTTCCAAAGGCCTTGGGATATGAGGAAAAGACACTTACCTTTTCGGGAGAGCTGGCAACCTTGGTTTGTAAACGGGAGCAGCTTGACGATGGCTATCAATCCATGCTGTCCCAAATTCACGAAATCGATTATCAAATTATCGGGGCATCCTATGAAATCTATTACGAGGATGGCACGGTAGAGCTGAAACTCCCGGTATGCAAAAAGGTGAAATGCATGGACCCGGCGATAGAAAGACAGGTATTTGAGAATGATGAAGCTGCTGTCGGTAAGTGGGAAATCAGGGACATTGTTTTACACAAAGAGCAATTTGTTTACGGGCATCCGAAATGTCCGGAAGCGGAAAACTCTGTTTGGAAAGAAATCTGTTTTCCGGAAGGCGGTGTGCCGTACCGGTTTCTGAAAGGATGGACAAAGGGCTTTTTATATCTGGAGGCAACGAATCCGGAGCCGCGTCTTGTGGCAATGCCTTACTCTATTGAAACTATGAATGGACGTACCCTGATGTTTTTAGAGATTCCTCGCAGGTATGAAGACGGAAGCCGGGATGCCGTTCCGCAGTTGCTGGTGTTTGAGAAGGTTATTTAGAAAAAAAGTCGGGCACCCCTTCCCACTTTGCGCTATAATGTAATCATACTTGCAAGTGAACAGGAGCGAATGAGATGAATTATTACGAGCGAATACAAAATTCCATTGATTTTAGTGAGGGCAATCTGGCGGAGGAGATTACGGTGGAGCAGTGCGCGCAACAGGCCTATATGAGCGTTTCCGGCTATTACCGGATGTTTCTGTCGGTGGTAGGCTACAACGTAAAGGAATATATCCGTATGCGGCGGTTAACTGTGGCTTGTGAGGAGCTGATAAAGGGGGACTGTTCGGTGACGGAGGTTGCCGTAAAGTACGGGTATAACTCCACCGATAGTTTTACGAGAGCCTTTAAAAGTCAATTCGGGACGGTGCCTTCGAAGGTAAAAGACATTTTTTCGCATCTGAAAACAAATCAATTTGCGAGGATTAATATTATGGAACGTTTTTTTGAAGAGAACAGCGCGTGGGTGGACAACTACCCGGATATCAAGGTTATTAAGGAACTTTCACCGATGAAGGTGGCCTGTTTTACTTATTTCGGAGATGAGCCGGAAAGTCATGCTTTTGAAGAACTAAAGAAATGGGCTAAGGCTCACGGGATTTCTTTTTCAGACCAAAGCTACCGGATTTTCGGTTATAATAATCCGGACCCGTCGGATGTGGATTCGGATGAGACCTACGGGTATGAGTTTTGTGTAACCATTCCGGATGAACTGTACGAGACGTTGGAAGAGGTGCCTGAGAACTTTACAAAGGGGACTTACGACTGTGTGAAACGACGCATACTGTCCGGTGGAAAATTTGCGGTGACTTCTGTGAAGAGGGAAGGCAAAGAAGACATCGGCGAAGGTATTATGCTTGCCTGGAAGCGGTTCAATGAATGGCTGCAGGCGAGTAAGTATACCTGGGGCGGTAAGCAGTATTTGGAGGAGCACTTAGGTTTTTCGGAGGAGGATACCCATATCGGCGGTGTGGATTTGTATGTGTCTATCCGGGAGGAGTAAGGGAAAGAGCATGTGTCGGAAAAGTAAATAAATGAGTGGTAGGCGCCGGGCAGACATTAAGTTTGCCCGGATTTTTTTTCACATCCTCAAAAAAGTCAAGAAATCCTCCTCACATAGTGTATAATGGACTTACATCGCGATGAAATGAAAGGAAGTTGACTATGAGTTATCCGTTACACACCCGTGCCATTATGGGCTATGTGGAGGCACATATCCGGGAGGGGAAGATAGACTATACCGAATTGGAACGTAGGATGGGTTTTTCTTATGCCCACATTCGGGATTTCTTTAAGCGGCAGACCGGTATTTCCCTGGGAAGTTATGTGCGTACCAGACAGTTACTTGCGTCGGCCTTTGAACTGTTGCATACGGACAAGTCGGTGATGGACCTGGCCCTTGCTTACGGGTTTTCCAACCACGAAAGCTATACCCGCGCTTTTACAAAGGCCATGGGGCGGACACCCAGCGCCTTTCGCAAGGAACGGCCGTTGATGGGAACATCGGAGCTGGCGGAAGGGTTGTATGGGATCGGATTGCTTAGTCGGAAAGAGCGAAGGAGCGATGTTGAGATGAGACAGAAGGAAAAATATCAGAACAGTGACAGTACGATTTTATACGGGGTTCCGAAGGTAGAATGGGGTACCTACGGCGGTTCCACGCCGTATCCGATTTGCTTAAAGGCATGTGCGGATTACTTGGGGGAGGATTTGGACTACGCGGAGATTTTAGTGGCCTGCGGCGGAGCTTTCCGCTTTACCTGGAACGAGAAGGAATGGGATATGAGTAATGTGGATATCTACCATACCTTCACCGAGGGTGGAGAAGAAACCGTATATTCCTATGCGGCAAAGGCATTAGGCAGAGAGTTCTCCATGCTTGGCAGAACGGAAAATACCACCAAGGAAGAGTTTATTGCCTTTATTAAGAAACACATCGATGAGGGACATCCGTGCATTGCCCAGGGTATCATCGGACCGCCGGAGGCGTGTATCATTACCGGATACCGGAATGGCGGCAACACGTTGCTTGGCTGGAACTTCTTCCAAAATGATCCGGCATTCGGCGGAGCTGTGACCTTTGACGAATGCGGTTACTTTGTTTGTGACAACTGGTGGGAGAATACGGACACCCAGGCGGTGATGTGCCTCGGACCGGTGGAAGGCGAACCGTTTGGAACGAAGGAGATTTTGAAAACGGCTGTTTCGGTGATGACGGGACGGCAGGACGGACCTTATCGTAAGGGTGTGGCAGGTTTTGCGGCTTGGGCG
>JAFTPY010000264.1 GCA_017463035.1 Lachnospiraceae bacterium | reverse complement strand
GCTGTCTGGGGATTCACAAGGGTAGAAAACACTTCCTTCTGCACGCCGTCTTCGTATTTTACCGCACCGATTTCTATGATTTTCGCCTTTTCCGGGCCCAGGCCCGTAGTCTCGATATCGATTGCCGTGAACCGCATCCCTTTTCTCCTTTCGTACCTTCTCCTCTTATCTGCGCCGCCTCTGTCACGCCGGACAAACTGCGCCGTCTTTACACCCACTTATCTCAGACGAACCTGCGCCGCCTTTACACCCGGTTATTTCGGACAAGCCGATGGGCAGATTTCCTTCAGAAAACACTCTTCACACTTCGGCGAGCGGGCTGTACAGATTGTACGTCCCAGCTGAATAATGTGAATGTTATACAAAATCCAGTATTCCTCCGGCAACACTTCCATCAGTTCAAACTCGATCTTTTCCGGGTCATCCTGAGCCGTCAGCCCCAGCTTTTTTGAAATCCGCTTTACATGAGTGTCCACCACAATACTGGGCCGGTGATAAATGTTTCCGCGAATTACATTGGCGGTCTTACGCCCCACTCCCGGCAATTCCACCAGCTCCTCTATTGTCTGCGGCACCTCCCCACCATGCTTTTCCAACAGCATTTTGGCACATTCAATAATATTTTTGGCTTTGTTATGATAAAATCCGGTAGGACGGATGTCTTCCTCCAATTCCTTCAAATCCGCTTTTGCAAAGGCCTCTACGCTCCGGTACTTCACAAACAAATCCGCCGTCACAATATTGACTCTGGCATCGGTACACTGGGCGCTCAGAATCGTCGCAAACAATAACTGCCACGCATTCTCGTGATTCAGGTAGCAACGATACTCCGTGGTGTACTCCGCAATCAACCGTTCCGACACCCTTCGCGCCTGCTTCTGCAGGAGTTCCTTCTTTCTTTTTGACAATTTCTGTTCCATGCAAGCTCCTTTCCGGCACGATTTTCTGTCGCTTCGTCCTTTCTTAAGATTTTCTTAATCTCCATCTTCCATTTTTCGACACTATCTGCTATAATGAAAGCAAAATTTAACAAAGGAGGCTTTCCCCAATGGTTAAAAAGTTAATGTCTACCAAGACTCTTAAGGACTTAATCATCCGCATCATCGTATTCATCCTGATTCCGGCTCTGTTAGGTGTTGTTACTAAGATTATCAGCATCATTCCGGTTATCGGATGGATCATCGGCTGGGTACTCGGTATTCTTTCTTCCCTTATCGGTATCCTTTGTCTGGTTGGTATTATTCTTTGTATCGTCGGATTTGTAAAGAATAACGCCTAACTCATTTTATTTATACGAAGATGCCGCTCCTGCTTGGGAGCGGCTCTTTTGTTTCACAGGAAAACGTCACAAGAGTCCGCAATGCGGACTCTTTCACTTATTCAAAATTATGTGTAAAACTCGCTGTATGCCGAACATTTCCCCGAGGCAAAAGATTCTTCCACACAAAAGAACTCTCCGGCGGCAATACAATCTTCAGCATTCCGTTCTCCGCATGAACAAAGTTCGCTTCGGTGGAATATCCGTCCCGTCCGGTCCTGCAAAGAGTTACCACCGGTGCAAATTCTCCCAAGCCCAATTCCCATACCGGAAGCTCTACCGGACGCTCGGACTCACCACGATTCACTGCAACCAGTACAATATCTCTGTCATCAAACCGTCCGAAAGCCAGCACATCCTGTTCTTGATGAATCAACTTCACGGAACCGGTTTTTAAGGCCGGATAAGACTTATGAATCCGAATCAGCTCTCTGTGCAGACCAATCAGTTCTTTATCTTCTCTCCCCCATGGATAGGTTCTGCGGTTATCCGGATCCGTAAAGCCGCAAACGCCGGCTTCGTCCCCGTAATATACCGTCGGTGCACCCACCCAGGTCATCTGCATGGTCACCGCCGCCATAAACAAAGAACGACGCACACCTTCTGATGCCGCCTCCGGACCGAGATTTGCCACCCGGCCCACCTTTCCGTTGGTTCTCGTTAAGAATCTGGAATGGTCGTGGTTGGACAACTCATTCATGGCCGCCTGAAGCGAACCTGTCTGGAACTGTGCCATATGATGCCGCATGGCATCCCCGAAGGCCGTGGCATTTCCTACCAAGTCTTCCCGATAAGCATCGCTATGCTTCTCCATTCCGGTCAAAAACCAAGTCACCGGCTCCATAAAAGCGTCATAATTCATCACGGAATCCCATTCGTTTCCGTTAAGCCACGGTCTTGCGCTTCCGTAATGTTCCGCCAGAATCAGAGCCTCCGGATTTTCTTCCTTCACCGCCTGGCGAAATCTCTGCCAGAATTTATGATTGAATTCCTCGGAGTGTCCCAAATCCGCCGCCACATCCAGCCGCCAGCCGTCCACACAAAACGGCGGGGCAATCCACTTTCTGGCAACTCTTAAAATATAATTGCAAAGCTCCTCCGAGCCTTCGTAATTCAGTTTCGGAAGGGTTGCATGATCCCACCAGCCCGCATAATGCGGATTATACGGCCATGCATCCTGTCGAAATTCAAAAAAGTTACGATACGGACTGGCATCCGACACATAAGCTCCCTTTGCATAGCCTGCCGCATTCTCGTAAATCCTCTCTCTGTCCAGCCATTTATGAAAAGAACCGCAATGATTAAACACACCGTCCAAAATCACCTTCATTCCCCGACCGTGAATTTCTTCCACCAAAGCAGCAAAAAAGGCATTGCTTGCATCCAG
>JAFTPY010000263.1 GCA_017463035.1 Lachnospiraceae bacterium | reverse complement strand
TTGGGAATTTTATGGTTTATTTTGAATATGTGAGAATGTCGTAAGGGAGCCGGTAAAGACACCGACTCCCTTGATTTGTTTTAAGAAGTGTTTCTGTTGGGGTTATTCTTCTGTCATTTGCTTGATCCGGTTGAAGGTACTCTTCACTGCCGGAATACACAGTATCAGCACTGTGACAACACCTTCGATTAAGATGAAGGCATAGTTATATACAATTGGATAAACAGCGGACAATGCTTTCGGAAAGTTGTCCGGCATATAATCCATCCAGTATAGGTAACCGCCAAGAGAGTGGAAAGCACCCCGAAGGAAGATTCCCAGAAGATAGCCTTTGATGAGTCCGTTTTTCTTCCCGGCAAACAGGCCGGAAAAGCCCAGTGCGGTAAAGGCGAAAAAGTAATCGCAGCATACCTGGAGCGGTGTCAGTATGTAGGAACCACCGTCTTGGAGAAATTGCAGGATGCTGTAGGTAAAAGCGACAGTCAGTCCGGTACGGAGACCGTACCAGTTGCCGATTAAGCAGATAAACAGCATACTGAATAAGGTAACGGAACCGCCCCACGGAAGTTTGTATGGTTGCAAATAAGATAAGATAAATGCCAGTGCCAGACAAACGGCGGAAAATACCAGTTTCTTTGCTTTCCAGTGCGGCTTTGCCGTTTCTTTCGGCTTGGTAAAAAGAGCGGCCAACACCACAATCAATAAAACAGCGACCGCACAGGCAATGTACCCTGCGGTGGTGAGGGCCGCGTATCCGTCCTCCTTAAACCATTCGATAAACATAAAAAATCCTCCTTGCAAACTGCTTAGGAGGGGCCGTGATAAACCATAATGTATGGTCTGCTTCCTTACGCCGGAATTATCCGGATCAAGTTATGAGGGTCGGTAGCAGGATGCTACCTCTCAGCATGGGGCTCCCCTAGCAAAATATGTTATTTTACAAGAGCAAGTATAGCGGCTTGCTTTTGTTTTGTCAATAGGGAAAATTTCAAAAGGGAACCGGGAATCCGAAGGAATGTTTATTGTGTTTCCGGGGGAAGTATGATAGAATGAAGAGTGCCAAAGGAGGCAGGAAGATGAAACGAAAAATAGGGTTATTGATACTATGTTGTCTTTTGGGGATGACAGGGTGTAATCAGACAATAGAGGGAAATATACCTACGGTTACGCCATTTACTGAGGTGACAGATGTGCCGACGCCGACAGAAGAACCGGAGATATCCGCAACGTTGACACCGACGGAAGTGCCGGGAGAGACGGCAATATTGACACCGGCTGCCACTCCCGAAACTATGGCAACCCCGGAGCCGACTATTACTCCGATGCCGACGAGTACACCGAAACCGACGGCAATCCCGGAGCCAACCGCAACACCGGTACCGACCGTGACGGTAGCCGTTGCGAACAGAAAAATCATTGCTATTGATCCGGGGCATCAGGCGAAAGGAAACTATGGGAAAGAGCCGGTAGGACCGGGAGCTACGGAACAGAAGACGAAGGTTTCTTCCGGGACGCAAGGTGTTTTTACGAAGGTGCCGGAGCATGTGTTTACGCTTGAGTTTTCTTTAAGGTTACGGGATGAACTGGCGGCTATGGGGTATGAGGTAGTAATGACGCGGGAAACCGCCGAGGTAGATATCAGTAACATAGAGCGGGCAGAGGTGGCGAATCATGCGGAGGCAGATATTTACATCCGTATCCATGCGGACGGCATTGATAATGAAGCAGTAAACGGGATTTCCGTATTGTATCCGTCGGAGAACAATCCTTATGTGGCGGAGCTTTCTGCGGACAGTAAACGCTTGGCACAGGCAGTGCTTGATGAAATGTGTGAGGCTACGGGAGCAAAAAAGCGTGGGATTATAAAACGGGATGATTTGTCCGGGACCAACTGGGCTAAGATGCCGGTGATTTTGATTGAAGCCGGATTTATGACGAATGCGGAAGAGGACCGAAAGTTACAGGATCCGGAGTATCAGACGAAGCTGGTGCAGGGGATTGTAGAAGGAATAGAGGAGTATTTTAAAGAATAAGGAGAGCACTATGCAACAGGAAAGAACAAGAAACATCAAGTTGACCTTGGAATATGACGGCTCCCGGTATGCAGGATGGCAGAAAATTGCCGGGAAGGACCGTATGGTTACGATACAGGGAAAATTGGAAGAAGTGTTGGAAAAGATGGAAGGGAAGCCGGTGGAGGTCATCGGTGCGGCAAGGACGGAACCGGGAGCCCATGCTTACGGTCAGATTGCCAATTTCCACACCGCCTCGGCCATGAGTGTGACGGAGATAAAGCAGTATCTGAACCGCTATCTTCCGATGGATATTGCGGTACTGGAGGCATGTGAGATGCCGGACCGTTTTCACGCCTCTTATCTTGCGAAAGAGTTTGTGTACGAATACAAGGTAACGGTGGGTGAAGTGCCGTCGGTATTTGACCGGAAGTACAATTATTATTGCTTTAAGCGTCCGGATATCGAGAAAATGAAAAAGGCGGCATCCTATCTTTTGGGCGGTCATGATTTTAAGGCCTTTTCCGACAACCGTAAGATGAAAAAGTCCACCGTGCGGATTATGAAGGATATTACGATTTACGGAGACGATTGTGAGATTCTGTTTTCCTTTACGGCGGATGATTTTTGGCCGCATATGGTGCGGATTCTGGTAGGCACCTTGCTTTCGGTGGGAAAGGGTGAAATGGAGCCGGAGGCGGTACAGAAACTCCTGACTACAGGTGACAGAGAAGCAGCGGGAGAGACCATCGAAGCCAGAGGATTGTTTTTGTCGGAAGTACGGTATGATGTGACGGAGAAATAGAAAGGATAGTGAAGTTATGAGAATTTTAATTAAAAACGGTTATGTCATCGACCCGGTGACCGGGCGCGAGGGTCAGTTTGATGTGTTAACAGAGGATAAGAAGATTGTACGTGTAGCGGAGAAAATCGCAGAGAGTGAAGCAGGTGCGGATCGTGTGGTGGATGCCACGGGAAAGCATGTCCTTCCGGGCTTTATAGATCTGCATGTGCATTACAGAGAGCCGGGGTTGGAGTATAAGGAAACCATTGCTACCGGTTCCGCGGCAGCGGCGGCAGGAGGTTATACCACCGTGTGTCCGATGCCGAATACGAAACCGGTAACAGATTGTGCCGAGGTGGTACAGACGGTACTTCAGAAGGCAAAGGAAGCAGGTAAGGTGCGTGTGCTTCCGGTAGGTGCGGTAACGCTGGGCCAGAGCGGGACGGAGCTTTCCGATATCGCAAGTATGGCAAAGGCCGGAGCGGCAGCGGTGTCCGAGGACGGAAAGTCTGTTATGAACCCGGTGGTATATGCAGAAGGTATGCGTCGTGCAAAGGAAGCGGGATTGCCTGTATTTGCTCACTGTGAGGAGATTTCCCTGGTACGGGGCGGTGTCATGAATGCGGGGGCAAAGGCGGACGAGCTGGGACTTCCGGGCATCACCAATGCGGTAGAGGACATTATTACCATGCGTGATATTTTATTGGCGGAGGAGACCGGCGCAAAGCTTCATTTGTGCCATTGTTCCACTAAATACAGCGTGGATTTTGTGCGGTTTGCAAAGGAAAAGGGCATCGACGTAACCGCAGAGGTTTGTCCGCACCATTTTGCAATGTGCGACGAGGATATTACCGAAGATGCGTCTATGTTTAAGATGAACCCGCCGCTTCGTGGGAAAGAGGATGTAAAGGCGCTCATTGCGGGGCTTTTGGACGGCACCATGGAAGTGATTTCCACAGACCATGCGCCGCATTCCGCAGAGGAAAAGAGCGGTTCCATGGTCGGGTCTCCGTTCGGAATCGTAGGCTCCGAGACGGCCTATGCCCTCAGCAATACGGTGCTTGTAAAAGAATACGGCATGAGCCCGATGCAGCTTTGTAAGTGCATGAGTTACAATCCGGCAAAGGTATTGGGAAGAGACAAGGAACTCGGCGGTCTGGCAGAGGGATATTTGGCGGATATTGCCATTGTGGCACCGGAGGAAGAATATGTCATCAATCCGGAAGAATTTTTATCCAAAGGACGAAATACACCGTTCGGGGGGAAGAAGGTAAAGGGCAGAGTGTATATGACCCTTTGCGAGGGTGAGATTACCTACGAGAGATAATAATAGCGAAAAACAAGTCAATGACGATAATGAGAAATACTTTCGTTCTCTCATCTGCCGGTTGAAAAAATCTCGTTTTAGAAGTTATTGCGATACGTACTGTTTTCACTATAATGGAGATAGGAGCTCCAATCGAAAGAAAGAGGAGGAAACAGATATGACAAACTCGATAGGTAATCAAATTAAAATTCTTCGTAAGGCAAAAGGAGTCACCCAGGAGGAAATGGGGGCGACCCTTGGAATCAGCTATCAGGCGGTTTCCAAATGGGAGAATAATACCGCTCTGCCGGATGTTCAGATGATTCCGAAAATTGCAGAGTATTTCGGAGTCACAACGGACGAGCTGTTCGGTTATAAGCTGAATGCACTGACAAACAAAGAGCGATTGATTCAGTTTATGAAGAAAAACCAGATATTAAGTGTACGGCCGGTAGAACTGAAGCATGGCGGCAGTGCGGAGTTTTTTGTGGACACCGGGAAATTCAGCACAAATGCACAGCTTGCAAAAATCGGAGAATACTTCGCTGACTGTGTGAAAGAGCATCACCTGGAGTTTGATACGCTGTTTGGGCTTGCCTATCACGGGATCGCATTTTCCTGCGCAACGGCGACGGCATTGTTCAATAAGTATGGCGTAACGGTAAATTATTGCTACGGTCGAAAGATACCGGACAGGGAAGGAAATATTGTCTGCGGACATCAGCCACGGGACGGAGAACGGGTTGTGGTGGTGGATGATGTATTAACCACCGGAATCACCCTGGATGAGAAAATCAGTGAACTGAAACAGCTTGCGGATGTGACCGTTGTGGCGGTGATTGTAATTGTGAACCGTAAGCAGCAGACGGAAAAGGTTGAGAGAAGCGGAGAGGACAGAATCCGTGAAAAGTATGATGCGGAGGTGTACTCGATTTTAACGGATGAAGACATTGAAGCATTCTTACAGTAACAGGGCTTGCGAAAGACAGGGTTCTGTGCTAAAATGTTCGAAAGAATGTACAAACGGGATGGTCGGTTTGTAAGAAAACAATTGCCGGAAGGCAGAAAAAGGAGATTACTATGGTAAAAGAGCTTATTACGAAGATTCAGAAGACAAATGCACCGATTGTTGTGGGTCTTGACCCGATGCTTTCCTATGTGCCGAATTGGGTAAAGGAAAAGGCATTTAATGAGTTCGGCGAAACGTTAGAAGGTGCAGCGGAAGCAATCTGGCAGTTTAATAAGGCCATTGTGGATGCTACCTATGATTTGATTCCGGCGGTAAAGCCGCAGGTGGCAATGTATGAGCAGTTCGGCATTCCGGGCCTCATCGCATTCAAGAAGACCGTGGAGTATTGTAAGGAAAAGGGTCTTGTGGTAATCGGCGACATTAAGCGTGGTGACATCGGTTCCACCTCCGAGGCTTATGCGGTAGGACATCTCGGTAAGGTAGCCGTAGGCAGCAAGAGCTACTATCCGTTTGACGAAGATTTCGTTACGGTAAATCCGTATCTCGGCAGCGACGGTGTGAATCCGTTCGTAAAGATTTGTAAGGAAGAGAACAAGGGCTTATTTATCTTGGTTAAGACCTCTAATCCGTCCAGCGGCGAATTCCAGGATCGTTTAATCGACGGCAGACCGCTGTATGAGTACGTAGGTGAAAAGGTAGCCGAGTGGGGCGCTGACTGTATGGACGGCGACTACAGCAACATCGGTGCGGTAGTGGGCGCTACCTATCCGGAAATGGGTAAGGTGCTTCGTAAGATTATGCCGAAGAGCTTCATCCTGGTACCGGGTTACGGTGCACAGGGCGGTAAGGCAGCAGACCTGGTTCATTACTTCAACGAAGACGGTCTCGGTGCTATCGTAAACTCCTCCCGTGGTATTATCGCAGCATACAAGCAGGAGGCTTACGCAAAGTTTGGGGAAGAGAATTTTGCGGATGCATCCAGACAGGCTGTCATCGATATGAGAGAAGATATTGCAGGGGCACTTAGAAAGTAAACATGTTTGGTTACACCGGTTGATAAAAATTAAGGCAAGACAACTTCAATCTATCATCAAGAATATGAAGAGATTGAAGTTGTCTTGCTTTTTTGTGTTATATTAAGCTTTCCTATAATATAAGCGTATGGTATAATGAGTATAGATAAAACTTGTGTAATATTAAAAAATGAAGCAGATAATCAGTGATACGTTTTTGGAGGGGGAAAGAA
Source organism: Lachnospiraceae bacterium (assembly GCA_017463035.1). Lineage (GTDB taxonomy): Bacteria > Bacillota > Clostridia > Lachnospirales > Lachnospiraceae > SIG307. The sequence continues at coordinate 1,695 of JAFTPY010000263.1, read as the reverse complement.
CAAAAGATGAGTGATGGAGGAAAAGCGGCAATTGCATTAATTGTTGTAGTAATAATTGTCATAATTGCATGGGCGATTCATTATGTGATTGAAGAAGAGTATAGGGAATTGGAGAGTGAGGTATTAAAAAAATTAGGATTCCCGAACTGGGATATTATTTCTTATTCTGATGAGTATGTTACTGTTAAAAGTCGTCAGGCACTGGATAAATACGATGATATCAAGTTTTTTAAGGAAAATAAAGATAAACTTGAGCAAGCAGAAATAGTTATGAAAAGGAAAAATGAAGTAGTAAAGATTTTAAGAAGATTTCTTGAAGATAATGAATACAAAACACATTCACAGTATCGTCGACTAGAGGAACAAATATATGTGGTTATAAAAAGGGCGAGTACTTACAGGATTAGTGTCAGTTACATAACATACGTAGGTAATCGCTTAGGGCAAAAACATATATGTTTGAATCAATGTGGTATAGAAAAGTTTCGGAAAGATCCGTCTTTACTTATGGGAAAAGGGGAATACAATAAGTACTTGAAAGAACAGCAGAAAGAAGCGTTGGCGCAGAAACATCATGGATACTATGAGCGGGTAAACCGTATTATTGATTATGCAAATGAGAATAAAGATACGCTTATTATCAAAGATGGACAGGAACAGTTGGATGGTTTGATTGCTCAGTTGTTTGATAGAACGGTTAACAGTATCAAGAAAATTAAAACGATTGACAGCGAAGAATGGGATGTCATTGGAGATTTTATAGACCGTCTAAAAGCAGATATAGAGAAGGTGGTAACTAGAAATCGAAGAATACTGGAGTATTACGAGTCTTCTGATTTTTCAAAAATTAAGGAGACCTGTGAAGCGTTGATGAGTAGTCAGAGAGAATTTAATGAATATATCACAGAGAAGATACAGTCTATTTCTCAACTTTTCGGTACCAGAGTGGTTCGAAATGAAACCATCAATGAGGATGAGTATAACTACATTCGTCCATATAAAAAGACAATCACTCCTTTTACGGCAGAGGTATCGGCAAATGTATTTGCAAGTGCAGAGAATAAACCTCTGGAGTATGTAGTAAAAAATTTCTATCCGAATAAAACAATGTATCCGGAGCAAATACAGAAACTTTATCTTCTAATAGAAGAACTTGAGACTTTGAAAGAAGCAAAGCAGATTATAGAGAATTATAAAGTCGAGTACCAACAGTATCTGGGAGATGTTCCTGATTATATTATGGAAGAAGATGAATCAGGCTTCTATTCTCGACTGGGGTTTGCTAATATTGACGAGAGTGTGCTTGTCGTAGAGTATAAATTTGCATATACTTCCGGCGGTGGAATGGCCCAGAGATCATTTACTGTGCCAATGACAGAAGAAACCATCGTAGAATTGATTAAGAAATTAGAAAGTAAACTTACTGCAAGTGCATTTGCGAAAGAGCAGAGAACGCTGATGACTAAGAGATTACGTGAGTCTGTAAAAAAGCGTGATAATTATACTTGCTGTAGTTGTGGAAATTCTATTCATGCGGAGCCGAATCTCTTGCTTGAGATAGATCATATCATACCGATAGCAAGAGGAGGTTGTACAGTGGAAGAGAATCTCCAGACATTGTGCTGGAAATGTAACCGTGCAAAGAGCGATAAGGTATTGGATTAATAAGGAGAGAGCAGATATTTGGCTGTTGTT
>JAFTPY010000262.1 GCA_017463035.1 Lachnospiraceae bacterium | reverse complement strand
GTTTAAGCATTGCTGACACTCTTCGGAATAATAAGAAAGTCTAACATCCTCACGAAAGTTCAAAGATAACATACCAATGAAAAGTTCCTCGTTTACTAAAAGTCAAAGATAAATGTGCAAAAGAATTCATGTACCTTCCTCACAATTATCTTCTCGTGTACGTTTGAAGGAACCTTTCCTACCCGCGCGCCGGCTCGGGCGTGGCGGATTCTTACGATTGTGTTCGGTATTGAATCACAGGTCTGTTCGCTCTTTGACAGAAGATGCTTTTGCATTCCCGAAGGGGCGCGCCCTTAGCGCAGTCGAAATCACCTCTTAGCGGTTCTAAGTCTCGAGGCCACACCCGAGAGACGTTTAGAACCGGTTAGAGGAAGTTCGACGGAGCGTTGCGCTCAGCAAAACGCAGCTTCTGTCAAAGAGAAGAAACAGACCGTTAGGCAACCCGATTCAATCGTAAGAATGGGAGGCGCGCGGACAAAAGGAAAGGTCCCTCCTACGGGGAACCCGTAGAAGGGACCGAAATTCGTCGGCGGTACCACCCTTCTTAGCCGGTCTGTCCGGCTCTCTCACACAGCCTGCACTGTGTTCCCCCGATATCGCAGGGTCTGCGCCGCGCTTGTCACGCGGGACTCCGAGGCCGGTTCCATTCGCACATCCGGGAAACTCTCAGCAACCGTCTCCCTCTCTGTATGGACTGCTTCCATGTACTATTCCTCTTCTTCGTCACGTTCTTCGGATAAACCGAAATCTATTGTGTATCTTACCCGAATTTCAAAGATTTGTCAACTATAAATTATTCGCTGAAGCTCCGACTCACATACTCTTCAATCAGCCTATTGTCCACCGGCATACGGCAGCCTACGATATACTCACCGTCATTGTTGGAGCAACGAATGATATTACCGATTAAATACTCATCGTTTAAAACTTCGAAGTCATCGATTTCAACCGAAACCTCCTGACCCTTTAATTCCGCAAATACCGGCTCTCTGACTGCAAATGCAAAACCGTTGGCACTGATGTTAACCATGTTTCCGCAACATAAAAGATCTGTCTCCTTCACTCTTACGGTACACATATTGGCAAGCGGTGCACGCGGATATTTTCTTCTGTTAAATACCTTCGGATTCGTCTCCACCGTAAGTACGTAATTGCCCTGTTCATCGCTTTTAGCCATGCGGATTTCAACCGATTCCCAACTGTATAATACATTGTTCACTACAATACGCAACTGGCACTTCACATCTTTGACTCTTCTGTCAGCCAGCTCATCAATTGCCGTCTCAACGGAAATATAAATGTTCTTTTCTGCCCATCCGGCCACTTCACCGACATACTCATTTTTCCTTGCTCCGGTGCTATCATTAAAGGATACCGCTACCTTCATGCCTTCCCTGATATCCTGAACACCCATGAAGCCTCCGACACCCAGTTCCTCCATCAGCTTTCCTACTACATTCTCAATATTAACGGCACTGTTGGCACTCTCTTCGTATTTACTGAGCATGGTCTTGGTTGTCTGCTCCGCATCGGTAATATTACCGGTCATTACCTCCATTACCTGACATACCTGCTTCATATTATCCACAAGCGTCCGGTTGGAAGATTCCACTTCTCTGACCGCCCGCTCTACAACCTTAATATTTTCACCGAGACCGGTTGCGTCCTCCGTAATATCATCTACGCTCTTTGATACGTTTGCCACCTTGTCCATATTCAGCTGAATCAATTCGACAGTCTCTCCGATAGCTCCCATCATCTTCTCGGAAGTCTCCTCCAGGTGGGCAAGCGCCTCCATAATTCTGCTGGAAGAGGTCTGGGTACCGCTGCTGAGGTCACGGATTTCATCCGCTACCACCGCAAAGCCCTTACCGGCCTCACCCGCTCTCGCTGCTTCAATGGATGCATTCAACGCCAGCAAATTCGTCTTGTTACTGATTCCCTCAATGGTACCGGTTTCCTTCTTAACATTGCGGAATTCCTTCTTAAACTCCTCCAAAATCCGCTCTACTTCCGCGGAAAGCGCAGCCATCTTATTGGTAGTCTCCACCACCTCATCCAACTCCGCGGAACTGGTATTGGCATGCTCAATGGAGGTGCCGATGGTCTCTACCACCTGCTCCATAAGACCTGCCACATTCTTAACCTGCGTGTCGATTACCGTAGTCATATCCATGGAAGACATGGTCTTCTCATTCAAAATTCCGTGATTATCCGCCAGCTTACCCATGCCGCGCACAACATCGTTTGCATCCTCTTTATTCTCATCCGCAAGCTCACGTACTACCGTCACGCCATCAACCACGGAATTGCTGGCCTCCTTTACCTGTTCTACGGTCTGCACCACTCTGGCAAGGTTAGCCTCAATAGACGCCGTCAACGCACCGTCGGACTGAATCAAATGCTTTACCGCCATAATGGTACATATATAACATATCACAATCAAACCGAAAGCCAACACAAGCGTATCGTCGGACTTTCCGGCACCCATGGCAAATACCTTGTAAATATTACTGCCGATAACCATAATCAGGGTAATCCACATCATCCGACGAATAAACTTCGGATCCTTAAACAACGTAAACGCCGCAATAATCGGTAAAATGAATACATAGGAATCATTGCCCAACTGGGTCCAAAGTATGTACGCAAAAAACAGCTGATACCCAATTCCCATAAAATAACGGTAATGGATAAAATCGTTTCCTTTTATTTTCAAGGTTATGGAAATTCCAAAATACAGGGCCCAACCGATGACTGCCATTTTCACAAACCAGTCCTGCTCTATCTCTCCCTTATTCATTTTAAAATAATAGAAAACCGTAGTCAGCGCCATTACAACCAGGAAAGTAATACCTGCCCGCATATTCGCTTTCGCTCTGAAATACTTCTCATCGTATTGCTCCATACTTTCTCCATCCTTTCTGTAAAAACAGTAAAGTTTAACTATATGGAATTATACCACAAAAAGTTCCATTTTTCAACACAATTCCTTATTGTTTTTTGTCATTTTTCTTTCATCACTTTAATTCGCTACAAAACTAGCTCTAATGCATCACTTCCGTATAACTATGATCTACCGTAATGACACAATAATAATTCGGGTAGGTTTCTTTTACCAGCAAATCGATGGCATTCTTAATCTCATCGTCACTCCGTTTCAACCCTCTCGGCACCACACAGTCAAAAATGATATTCGTATGGGTCTCTCCCGGCACCACACGCAAATCGTGAATCGTCAATTCTTCGTGTACTTTTTTCACTTCCTTCGCCAGCCAATGCCGCAAATTCCGTACCGATTCATCCTTCGTTATAATCGGATCCATATGTACAATCAGGTGAATATTCAGCTCCTTTAAAAAATCCCGCTCGATATTATCCACCATGTCATGACTTTTCAGTACATCTTACTCTGCTGCCACCTCCACATGCACACTGCCGAACTGGCGTCCCGGACCGTAATCATGAATCATCAGATCATGGGTTCCGAGTACCCCCGGATAACTCATAATCCGTTTTTCGATTTCTGTCACCAGCTCCTCATCCGCAGCCTTTCCGAGAATCGGATCCAAAGTTTCCTTTACCAGATTTACCCCGCTGTAAAGAATAAACAGCGCCACCAAAAGTCCCATATAACCATCCAGGGAAAGCTTCGTCACATAGGACAATACCGTCGCCAGAATTACCGCTCCGGTGGCAATTACATCGTTTCTGCTGTCCGCCGCCGTGGCAAGTAAGGTCTGGGAATTGATTTTCTTCCCCAAGGTCCGGTTAAACACCGCCAGCCAAAGCTTCACAACGATTGCCAGCAATAACACGACAATCGTAACCCAGGAAAATGCCACCGGTTTCGGCTTAATAATTTTCAAAAAGCTCTCCTTAAGCAACTCCACACCGATGACCAAAATCAGCACACATACCGTAAGCCCCGCCAGATACTCATACCGGGCATGACCGTAAGGATGCTCCTTATCCGCAGGGCGGCTGGCCATTTTAAATCCGAAAAAGCTAACGATTCCGGAGGACGCATCACCCAGATTATTAAATGCATCCGCCGTAATCGCCACAGAAGCCGTCAAAGTACCCAGCAAAAACTTCACTCCGAACAAAAGAATATTACATACAATACCCACCATGCCCGACAGCTTACCGTAAGAGGCTCTTACCTCCGGCAGTTGCGCCTGTTCATGATTTTTTACAAATAATTTCACCAACAATCCGGTCATAACCCTGCTCCTTCCCGTTTTCCTCTGTATTTTAACGAACACGAAAACCATGTTCCTCTTTTTCCGTATCCAAAACAGCCCGGATAATCACCAGACCAAAGGGGC
>JAFTPY010000031.1 GCA_017463035.1 Lachnospiraceae bacterium | reverse complement strand
ATGATTTTACGCAGGAATACAATATCTTCCCCCTGTTCCTTTACGGCGATGCAGTAATTATGTACCGACGGAAGCTTTCCTTCCAGCTCCGTCAGCTCGTGATAATGGGTCGCAAACAACGCCTTGGCACCGATTAACTTCGGGTCTGCGATATGCTCCACCACCGCCCATGCAATACTTAAGCCGTCAAAGGTACTGGTTCCTCTGCCGATTTCGTCCAATATCAAAAGACTGTTCTTTGTGGCATTTCGTAAAATATTTGCCACCTCGGTCATTTCCACCATAAAGGTACTCTGACCGGAAGCAAGGTCGTCTGATGCTCCCACGCGGGTAAAAATCCGGTCGCAAATGCCGATTTTTGCCTCTTTAGCAGGTACAAAGCTACCAAGCTGTGCCATCAGCACAATAAGGGCCGTCTGGCGCATATAGGTGGACTTTCCGGCCATATTCGGACCTGTAATAATGGAAATACGCTTTTCCTGATTGTCAAGGTAAGTATCGTTTTCCACAAACATATCGTTTGGAATCATTTGCTCCACCACCGGATGTCTTCCGCCAACGATATGTAACACGCCCTCTTTGTTGATTTCCGGGCGTACAAAGCGGTTCTTTTCCGCCACGGTTGCCAAAGACGCAAACATATCAAGCCAAGCCACCGCCTTTGCGGTCTGCTTAATGCGGACTACCTCTGCGGCAACCGCCTCACGAATCTCCGCAAACAGGGAATATTCCAAGGAAAATAGCTTATCCTCCGCTCCTAAAATATCCTCCTCCAGCTTCTTTAACTCCTCCGTGGTGTAACGCTCCGCATTAGTTAATGTCTGCTTACGAATCCAGGTCTGCGGCACCATATCTTTATAGGAGTTCGTCACCTCAAAATAATAGCCGAATACCCGGTTAAACTTAATTTTTAAATTCTTAATGCCGGTAGCTTCACGCTCCCGTTCTTCCACCTCGGCAAGCCAGCCCTTACCCTCGGTCTTTGCCAAACGCAAACGGTCCACTTCTTCGTTATAACCGCTCTTAATAATACTGCCTTCTTTTACGGTCAGCGGTGCATCCGGATCGATGGACGCCTCAATCAAATCACTTAAATCCGATAAGGTATCCAACTCTTCATCAATCTTCTTTAATAACGGTGCTTCCAAATCCGTCAGTAACGTCTTAATCGGCGGAAGCATGGAAAGGGAGGTCTGGAATGCCAGCATATCCCGCGGATTTGCGGAACGATAGGTCACACGGCTAAGCAAGCGCTCCAAATCGTACACCGCATTCAGGTATTCTCTTAACTCCGCTCTTGTAATGCCGTTTTCCTTTAATTCCTCCACCGCGGAAAGACGGTCATTAATCTCATCCTTCTCCAAAAGCGGCTGCTCGATACAGCTACGCAGCAAACGCGCTCCCATAGCAGTCTTTGTCTTATCCAGCACCCAAAGCAAAGACCCCCTCTTTTGCTTTTCTCTGAGCGTCTCTGTCAATTCCAAGTTTCTTCTGGTGCTGCTGTCCAAAATCATGTATTTTCCGGTAACATAAGTCTGAATCTGGGTAATGTGCTCCATGGAGGTCTTCTGGGTTTCCTTTAAGTACTGCATCACCGCACCGGCCGCAATGCCGCCCAACGGGAAATCGGTAAGTCCCAGACCTGCCAGAGTTCCCACCTTAAAGTGGTTCATCAAAGACCTCTCACAGGCTCCTCCGTCGAAGAACCGCTCCTCCAAAGTCTCCACCGCCATATGATACCGGCTCTTAAAGTCCTCCAAATCCACACCGCTCATGGCGAAGGAGGCATTACAAATCAGCTCCGACGGTGCAAACTTCGTAATCTCGTCCGCCGCCTTTCTCGCCTCATCCACTTCCGTCACATAATAATCGCCGGTGGTAACATCCACGGCGGAAATGCCGAAGGAATCCCCGCTGTAATAAATGCCCATCAGGTAATTGTTCTTTCCCTCATCCAAATTCTGAAGGTTCGTATTGGTACCCGGCGTTACTACCCGGACCACCTCACGCTTTACCATGCCCTTGGCTAACTTCGGATCCTCTACCTGCTCACAAATAGCAACACGGTAGCCCTTTCCCACCAGACGATTGAGATACGTTTCCGCCGCATGGAACGGTACACCGCACATCGGCGCACGTTCTTCTAATCCGCAGCTTTTTCCCGTCAGGGTCAGCTCCAGCTCTCTGGATACCGTCACCGCATCCTCAAAAAACATCTCATAAAAGTCGCCCAGTCTGTAAAACAATATACAATCGCCGTAAGCATCCTTCGTATCAAGGTAATGCTGCATCATCGGCGTTAACTTCTCATAAGTAGCCTTATCCATGGTTCCTCCTAACCCTTAGACTCAAGCACAATCTTCTCACATCATTGCTGCACGGTCCAATGGCATTTCCCTTCTTTCTTCCTTTTATGCCTCTTCCAATCCTTCATCCACCATCAGATTCTCTCCGTCGGCAGCGGTGGTGGCGAGCACGTCACACCGCTCGTTCTGCGGATGCCCCGCATGTCCCTTCACCCAGAAAAACTGTACCGTATGAGGCTTCATGGCCGCCAAAAGGCGCATCCACAAATCCACATTTTTCACCGGTTCGTTCTTGCCCCGCTTCCAGCCCTTCTTAATCCATCCCTCCAGCCAATGCTCGTTAAATGCCTTTACAAGGTACTGGGAATCGGAATATACATCCACGTCACAGGGCTTTGTCAAGTTCTCAAACCCGATAATTGCCGCCATCAGCTCCATCCGGTTATTGGTTGTCCGGACATAGCCTCCGGAATATTCTCTGATATGCTCCTCCCCGTTCACCACACAGGAAAGCACCGTTCCGTACCCTCCCGGTCCGTCCGGGTTTCCTCTTGCCGCTCCGTCTGTATACATCATAACTTTCATAGTTTTGACTCCTTTCACCGTTCCCTACAGTCTTTGTTCCATACATCGGTCCACAAAACCGCCAATCAAATTTTTTATTTCCACTCACCGGTCTGTAAAAAATACTCCGCCGACTGTTCGGCACGCTCAATTACCTCCGCAGGATAGCCTAACATCCGAAGCAGCTTAATGGCATTCCGGGAGGTTGCCCGTCCCTCATGCAACATATAATCAAATTCAACCTTGTCGTCTGTTACCGTTTCCTCAAAGTGATAGTTGTCACAATCCTTTTCTAACAAATACGTCAGCTCAATATCATGGGTAGCCGCAAAACAGATAGTACGTCCGCTGTTTGCAAGTCCTGACAACACCTCTCTGGAGGCCGCAATACGCTCCACCGTATTGGTTCCGCGAAGCACCTCATCAACAAAACATAACGTACAAACCGGTGCCTTTGCCGCCTCATAAATCCGCTTTAAGGACTTGATTTCCACGATAAAATAGCTTTCGTTACCCTGCATATTATCCCTTAAAGCCATGGACGATAATATCTGAAAATAGGACGCCCGGTACGACTTTGCCGGCACCGTATGGATGGTCTGGGCCAGCAACGCTCCCATAGCCACCGACTTTAGGAAGGTAGACTTACCCGACGCATTGGATCCGGTCAACAACACACTGCGGTTTGTCCGGATAGAATTTGTCACCGGAGCATCCAGAAGCGGATGATACAATTCCTCTGCCTCATAAACCGGTGTCCATACCTTACCGGAAAAGCCTGAATTATCGGCGTTTGCATCCTTATCCGCATTTCTGCCCGGCATCCCAGGTATCCCCGGCACACTTTCGGAAAGAAGCTCCGGCACACAATATCCGCCCTCTCCCAAAAGAGCCCGGAAAGACGCCGCGGCACATAAGGCATCCAGATAGCCGACCACCTCGTAAAGCTCATTCAGCTTATCTGCATGCTTATCGTAAATCTTTAACATCCCGTTAAACTTAATTAAATCAATATGAAACAACATCCTGAGATAGGATACAAACATATCCATAATATCCCCGGTAGGCTTCTTGCTTCCGATAATCCAAAAATTCCGTTTAAAGGCCGCAAAATGCTTGTTTAACTCCTTCATGCGGGCAACATAAGAGGACAACTCCGGCACAGAAAGCTTCGCTACGTCCTCCGTCGCATACAGCAAACGAATCAAATGTGTTACGGAGCTCAAATACGCATCCAGCTCCCCCCGGCGCTTCATATAAGCGGTCAGGTTATAGGATATCACCACTACCGTAGCAATGACACCGATGGCCGGCTTCAGAAAGGCAAATGCCAATGAACCGAACAATAACACAATTGCCAGAATATGAGGCAGATTAGACTCTCTCTTAATATTCCTGATATAATTCATGCTTTCATATACGGAATACTTTCTTTGTTTTCCGATCTGATACAACGCCGCCTGTACATCAATACGTTTTTCTTCCTCGTTCAAAAAAAAGGAAATCAAACGCTCCCGTTCCTTCATTTCAGCCTCATCAAACTGCGGCTGACGCAGCATTGCGTATAAATATTCCTCTCCCATGGCACTGACGGTACGATTCATCACCATAAACAACTCGTCCAATTCCAAATCGTTCCAGGTAATATCGTCCACATCGTAAGCATCCCGCTTCACGGCATGAAAATAACTCTGCAACGACTTCAGCTTCTCCTCGGTATATTCCTCCTCGGATACCGTTCCGAAATCATCCCGCAGCATTTGCCGTATTTTCTCTTTATACTTCTTTTTATCGTAAAATCCTTTCCCTATAAGCAGTAAAATCGCAGCAACAACAAGCACAAGATATTCCATAAAACCCTCACTTTTAGATATAATTATACAAGATAAAGTATAGACTTATAGACGTAAAATGTCAAGGGTTTTGCATACAGTCAAAAAAGACAAAAAAAAGAACCTACCATTGGGGTAAGTTCTTTATCTCCTCTAAGCTACTGTTAACAGACAACCTTTAATCCGCCGTACCGGTACTACCGTAAATATCCTTAAACGGGCTTTTTTTGTCCGTGACATACATCTTTTTATTGCTGAATTCCAACTTGTAGTCGCTATATTCCGGGCTCTTGCGGAAATCCTTGATTACAAGCTTCTCGCCGGTACTCTTAATCGTTACCACTTATACGGTCATTTCCCTCATCATATTCCTTTAACCAGGAAGAAACGCCGGCAATCAGATCGCTTACATCTTCCCCCTGTGCCACCTTCTCTGCCAGTGCAGTTTCAAAACGGGAAGTATCAACTTTATCTTCTCTCAGTAACCTAAAGCTGTCCTTGTCGTTTTTCTATCTTTGTCTTAAAATAT
>JAFTPY010000261.1 GCA_017463035.1 Lachnospiraceae bacterium | reverse complement strand
TAAGCTGTACCATTGCTTCCCGGAATATTCTTTTAAATGCAACCTCCAACAAACCACAGCATTCAATTACCGCAATTTCATAGGTATGCTCGTCCATCGCCTTTTGAATGATACTGAATTTCCCTTCCACCTTATTGTCCGCTATATTCTGTTGCATTTTCTCATCCTCCGTTTTATATAGTTTTCCGTATACCCTTCAAATCTGTTCAATTACTTTCCCTTCTTTTTTTGTTCCGGTACAGGAGTTTCTCGCTTGATTTCTCTGGTTATCTCTTTGATTTCCTTTACTTTGTTGACGACATTAATGCACACCATCACAGACGGAATCCAAAGAAACAGCGCCAATACCAGAACCGGAACCGATAATGTCCCTTGGGGAATTCCAAACAACTTTTCCAACAGTTCCCAAGCCTCATTTAACACTGTAAGCAATCCCACTATCGTACCGAAAACACTGACAAATATCTCTACCTTCGCATTTCTGCGCTTCGATAACCGTTCTTCGTGTGCGTTTATCCGCTCCACATATACATCGCAAATTTGTTCAACCTCTTCCAGCCGCATGGATAAATCCGAGTACAACTCATCGACACAATAAGAAGTTTCAATCAGTTCGTAATAATCATTGACATGCTGTACATACGACGGTTTCTCAAAAAAAGCCCGGCATTTCAATCGGTGTACCTGCAACCGGTAGTCTCCGATTTGGACCAGCTGACGTTTTGTATCCTCATATCCCAGATTCAGATTACTGATTTCTACCGATTCCGTCATAGCTTTAAGAAGTGCAAAGCGTTGATGCAGCACTGCCAAAAACAGAATATAATACGTACTATGCATTTTACTGAAAAAATCTTTTTCAAAAAAGAGATTTGTGGCATCGTTATCCGTCTTATGACTCACATTAATCGTACCGTTATAAGACGTAACCCAATAAGAATTTTCAAACTGCTGCCGCACATTCGGATCCTCTTCCAAAGATTTGTAGCGTTGCAAAACCTTATAGGTTTCTTTATAGTTATTCCGGATATTATGAATCCACCGTTCAAAATCCTCCGTTTTTTCCTCCAAATACAGGTAAGAATATATTATTCCCTTCTCTTGTGTATGCCCCCACTCCTTTTCGGAATAAAACTCCTTTACTCCGGAAACCGGTTCCAATACTTTTTGCAAAAGCTCTCTTACGGTAAATCGGGTTTCCGTTCTCTCTTCTCTTTTTTCTTCGACATTCCATACCCGCTTTTGTGCTACGAAATAATTTGCCCCCGATTTAATTTCGGTCAAAAAATAATTACAGGATATATAATCCGAAACCGATTGACTTTCAAAGCCGCATTCCATTTCAACAAAACCCACACCCGATTCAAAAAGATAAAGTGCAATCTCGCTGACGGCAACAGAATAAGGGTTCCCTTCCTTTTTCTCACGTGTATGAAACAGCATACTCTCATCTTTTCGTCTCGGTAAACCGATGTACGCCCGTGCATCACACTCAAGACAATAACAATCCACTATCTTAGATACATTCTCAGTTGCGGAAAACAGTCCCTGTACTCCTTTTCGCAAATTAGCCCCCTCAAAACCAACCCGTGCAAACAAATGCTTTTCATTTCCCTTTTCATTTACGACAATGACATTTTCAAGATTATTGTTTCCATCCTTCTCGTATCGAAAAGGAAACAGTACTTTCACAAACTGTTTGCAAATCATTTCGCTTCCTCCGTAACCGTATCTATCATAAAAACGCATCCTTCGTTATCTGTCTTATCCTCTATAGTTCTTCTGATTCTTTTTTCACTAATAATCATATCGCAAATTGTCAAATAGTGTCAATAGTTTTCGATGTCGGACACTTACATGTTTTACATATGATACGGACACACATAAGAACCGCCGCATGGTCTCCCATGCGGCGGTCTTGTCAAAAAGAAGGGGAACGAACGCGACCGAATGTCGCAAATTAATACTCAGGTTCAATCAATCCGTAGGTGTTTCCTTTTCTCTTATAAACAACGTTCACTTCGTCCGTCTCTGCATTACGGAATACGAAGAAGTCATGTCCCAAAAGCTCCATCTGTACGCAAGCCTCTTCAATATCCATCGGCTTAATTGCAAATTTTTTGGAACGAACAATCTTGATTTCGTCCTCATCACCGGTCTCCTCCTCCAGGAATACCTGACTGAGTGCCATCGCAGACTGCTTCTGATCTACTATCTTGTTCTTATATTTTCTGAGCTGACGCTCCAATACAGCCTCTACCAAATCGATGGAAGCATACATATCGTTGCTTACCTGCTCCGCACGAATAATCGTACCCTTAATCGGAATGGTAACCTCGATTCGCTGTCTGTCTTTCTCTACACTCAAGGTAACGTTCACTTCGTTATCCGGTGTAAAATAACGCTCCATCTTCGACAACTTATCGATAACCGCTTCTCTTAATCCGTTCGTAACTTCAATGTTCTTTCCGCTTACTGTGTAATTCATAAATACCAGCTCCTTTTTCTGTTATTTCGTTCTGTCTTACAGAAATGAAGCAGCTCCTTCTCCCTCCTGCCTCTTGAGTAAATTATACCACAGAACCTCCAAAATAACAAGTACAATTTTATAAAAAATATCATTATTGTTCGTTTATTTTTTTCATTGTTTCAATAATACGTCTCTTTTGCTTGTTTTATAGCATTTACTGCCAAATCTTTCATAATAAAATCTTTTGTCCAAAAACGTTGTATTTCGACGAGCCTCTTTCTTTTCCGCCTTTTTTTGTGATTTTATCACAAATTCCAAAACAAACTTTCGAACTTGACAGCCATTTTGTTGTACCACACTTGTGGTACTTTTTTGTGGATATTGTGGATAACTTCGTGTATAACTATGTTCTCCACGGGTTATCCGTGTTTTTTTTGGGGATAACTTTGTGTTTCTTCCACAGAACGCAAAAAATCCCTTCCTGTCTTTTTCCTCACCTTTCACGATCCTTTTGTACAGTTTGCACAAAACAGCACTTGTCAATACCGCTTTGAATTTTTTTATTTTCTTTATATTCTAAACATTTTACCAAGGAAATAAATATGACTTCCGACACTGTAATGTCCTGAATTCGTACCCCTCCGCGATAAGCCTCTCCAAAATTTCCGGAAGAACCTCTGCCGTCAGATTACTGCAGGGTGAATCATGTAACAGAATAATCGGCTGTGTCTGCCCTTCGATGGAATCGAAGATGTTCTTCTTTATAGATGCCGCGGTAGGAGTTCCCACAGAATCCTCTCCGCTGACATTCCAGTCATAACCGATAAATCCTCTTCGTTCCAATTCCTTTTTTAAATCCTCTTTAATCGGATTGATATAGGTACTGTAGCTGCCTCCCGGGAAACGGAATATGGCCGGGCACTCTCCGAATTCTTCCACAAACCGGGAGGCCAGCTTATCATAATCGGCCAAAAAAGAGTCCACCGTACGATAGATTTTATCGTACGAATGGGTTTCCGTATGCATTCCCAGCATGTGTCCCTCCTCCAAGGCCCGCTTAGCAATTGCAACCCCATCCTCCGTAAGATTTTCTCCGATTAAAAAAAACGTAGCATCAACCTCATACTTTGCCAGGGTATCCAATATTTTTACTGTATTTCTACTGGGACCGTCATCAAAGGTCAGGAAAACCACCTTTTCCGGAAGCTCCTGCTTCGTTACCTCCCCTTTTGCATACAAATACGGATACGCTTCCGTTTTACTTACGATATCATCCTCTCTCCTGTCATTCCCGTCTGCCGTTCCGCCGTGACTCCTGCTGTTCTCCTCCAATACATTTTGGGAAAGTGTACCCACCTGGGTTACCTCATCCTCTTTTCCCTTCAAATCCTGCTTCATTACACCTACCACCGCCAGATTGGCAAGCAACAGTGCCACAATCAACGTACTTCCTCTGATAATCCTTCGCTTTAACATAAAAAAGCCCCACAGCGCGTCATTACTTCATCTTATGCGCTGTGAGGCTGTCCTCTGAACTATCAGATTTTCAAAACGATTTTCCGGAACGTCTTACATTTCCTTCAAATAGGTCTCGTAGCCGACCTTTTCAATCTTTTCCTTTTTCTTCTCCACGCCGGCCTTTAACTCATCCTTGTATGCTTCAATCTTTGCCAGAAGCGCATCATCCGAAACAGCAAGCATCTTTGCTGCCAGAATACATGCATTCTGTGCACCGTCGATTGCCACGGTAGCCACCGTAATACCGGACGGCATCTGTACGATGTAATACATAGAATCGACACCGATTAAGGTCTTGGTGTGAATCGGAACACCGATGACCGGAAGCGGGAAAATGGCTGCGCACATACCCGGAAGATGTGCTGCTCCGCCTGCACCTGCGATGATTACCTTAAAGCCCTTTTCCTTTGCGGTCTTTGCATAATCAAAGAAAATATCCGGCATACGATGCGCGGAAATCACCGTAACCTCATAAGAAATACCAAACTTGTCCAACATCTGCGCAGCCTTGCTCATTACCGGTAAATCGGAATCGCTGCCCATTACAATACCAACCTGTGCCATATCAAAAACTTCCTTTCCGTTTTTCTTTTTCCTATCGTAACATACCCAATGTAAAAATGCAACTTAAAACGACTTAATTCTCTTCCAGAGCCTCGTTTAACAACTCCGTTCCCGGTAGTACAAACCGTCCGTTCTTAATAATCGTAATCTTCGTTCCATCCTCACAAAGAGCGATAATTTCCCCGAGTTCATCATACGGTATGGTAATATCCGTATGGCAATGGAAATACGCCTTTTCCGGCTCGGTATGACGAAGCTCTGCGCATTCATTGGTTCGTGCCACGATTTCCTTCCCGTCCGGATTGTACACCTTATGGTCCTCGCTGTGAGAATAACAGGTATCCCCGATAGCAAAATGTGGACCGGTTTTCTCCGCAATCAAAATCGGAAGTACCTCTGCAATACCGAACTTCCTGCCCATGGTATAGGCAATGGTATTGGTACCGATAGCAAACTCACCAAGAGGTAAACGCTCATGATTTTTCAACAGATTTTCCTTGATAAACTTCTTATTTTCTTCTTCGGAGGCATAATTTT
>JAFTPY010000260.1 GCA_017463035.1 Lachnospiraceae bacterium | reverse complement strand
GGATGTGGGAAACATTGTTGCCGATTGTGCGAAGATGGCACAGGCTACCGGCACCGGGATGAATGTGACAGATATTAAGTTCTATACAAACGAGATGCACGAAAATCTGCTTTGGGGAAAGCATTTGAAGGCATATCTGGATACCGCAATCGCTGAGGATGAGTTTTTGGTGTATCTGCAACCGAAGATGAATGCGGTAGAGGAACGCATTTACGGTGCAGAAGCGTTGGTGCGTTGGAACTATAAACATAAATCCTTATTGCCGCCGTATCATTTTATTCCGCATTTTGAGGCGGATGATTCCATCATAAAGGTGGATAATCAGGTGCTTCGTAAGGTTTGCGCTAAGCTAAAGGAATGGAAAGAAAAAGGAATGCCGCTGTATCCGATTTCGGTGAATTTGTCCCGGAAACACATGGAGCAACAGGGACTTGTTGATTATCTGACGGAGATTGTTGATTCCTACGGAGTGGAGCACTCTTTAATAGAGTTTGAATTGACGGAGACGGCGGCCTATGATAATCAAAGCTACATGATTTCTGTGACAGATGACTTGAGAAGTCGTGGATTCCGGATTTCCATGGATGATTTCGGAACCGGCTATTCTTCCTTCGGTTTGTTGAAGGAAATGACTCTTGATACCATTAAAATCGATAAAAGCTTTGTAGATTTTCTTGTCGCAGAAGCGGATATGAAGAAAATTCAGACCATTATACGACACATTGTTTCCATGGCAAGGGAGTTGGGTGTGACCTGCGTGGCAGAGGGCGCGGAGGACCGGAATCAGGTGCTCGCGTTACTGGAATTGGGATGTGAAATTATACAGGGTTATTATTATAGCAGACCGATTCCGGTGGAAGAGTTTGAGGAGAAGTATTTATAGGGAAATTCTTTCGAAGAGAAGAGAGTGTAGATCGTTTCAGCGATTTACACTCTTTTTATGCTGAAAGCTGTAATGATAAGTGAGCTGCAATTTTTTTGTTACCTTTTCTGATTTTGTGATACTAATTGATGAAAGGCGAAAGGAGGTGTGGCATGGTTTCGTTTGAAGAGTTGTACTCGAAATACTATAAGGACATTTACTATTTTATTCTGAAACTGACCGGATACCGGGATGATTTGGCGGAGGAGCTGGCTCAGGAAAGTTTCTATCAGGCGTTTGTTTCTTTGGATCGTTTTCGGGGAGAGTGCGAGATAAAGTCATGGCTTTGTCAGATTGCCAAGAATACATATTACAAATATTTGCGGAGTCATACAAAACAGATCGGTTTGGAAGAAGAGTTGATTCAGGAGCAGGAAGGAAAATCACTGAGCGAAGCAGTGGAAGAAAGGCAGATGATGTCACACCTTCGTAAGGTGATTACAGAACTTTCGGAGCGTGACCGGACGGTTGCGGAATGCAGGTTGTTTTGTGATATGTCCTACAAGGAAATCGGAAGTCTATTAGGAATCAGAGAGGCTACGGCGAAAGTGTTGTTTTCCAGAGTGAAAGTCAAAATTCAGCAACGGTTAAAGGAGGAGTACGGATATGAAATATAAATGTGACGTGGTAAAAGATCTGATGCCGCTTTGTTTAGATCATGAGGCAACAAAGGCCAGCGAACAGACCGTAATCGAACATCTGGCGGAATGTAAGGAGTGTGCTGCTTATTATGAGGCGTTGGACAAGGATGTATTGCCGACAGAGGAGAAAAAAGAGTTTGAGAATAATTACCGTATGCTGGCAGAACGCCTGAGAAAAAGAAAAATTGCATGGAAGGCGCTTACGGTACTCGTATGTTGTGTTATGTTTGCCTGTATTTTGTATGCATGGGGCTACCGCACAAACTCCCGGGCTGCGGCGGAACTCAGCGGACGGCTAAATGAATCGTCCAAACTTCTGGGAAGCTATGAATGGAAGAAAAACTGTCACTTTTATTTTTACGAAAGTTTGGCTTGTTATGAAGTGGTGACAGCGGACAGAAGCGTGCTTGGCTGGAAACAGTTTGACAGCTGGCTGAACTGGCCGAAGTGGAGTTTGTATGATGGGATTGAGGGTAAAAGCGGAATTGATGTAGCCGGAGCGGTGTGTCATTATCGTTATGACGAAGGAGTACAGTTATTTCCGGTTGTGTCACATGATGCGAGGATAAAAACGGTGGAAGTGACCTGTTACGGAAAGACAGAGACAAAGGAAGTTTCACCGGAAGAATTCACTTTGTTTACATTTGATGCGGTTTCGGGGCAGATTAATACTGTGGAAGCAACGGCATATGATGCGGAAGGGAAGGTATTGTATCGCTTGGAAGATCAAGAGGCGTGCCGGGTGTTTGTTCCGGTAGAAGAATAGATTCGGTTCATGTTTTTGAGCTCTCCGGTGTCGGAGTATTTTGCGCCGGGGAGTTTTTATTTCATTACAGAGAAACGGAGATTTTTGTTGAACTCACCGATATTAAGAGGTATACTAAAAGTGAGAAAGAGAAAGCAAAAGAAATGAAAAGATATAACAAAGATTTGATGAATCGGAGCGTAAAAATCTATGTATACCAAAGCAGATTTAATGCAAGATTTAAAAAATATGGGCCTTAAACCAACCGATGCACTGATGGTGCATTCTTCCATGAAATCCATCGGTCCGGTAGACGGCGGTGCAGATACGGTAGTGGATGCATTTATGGAGTATTTGGAGGATGG
>JAFTPY010000259.1 GCA_017463035.1 Lachnospiraceae bacterium | reverse complement strand
CAAGGTTACATCCCTGCTCTGCCATAAAAAGTGCGGATAAGTATCCGATACCTCTGCTGGCACCGGTAATCAGCGCACATTTTCCCTTAACATTAACCATAACAAAAACCTCCTGAAAACGAACCTTTTGAGATAAAATAATTATATTCCGTTTGCTGAAAGAAAGTCAATATAATTAAACGAAGTTATATATAAATAAAATGATTTAGGTGCTTAAAAGGTTAATATCGTTATGATATTGTGAAAGTAAAAATGATAGAAAAGTGAAAAAGTCAGCATATCGGGCAAAACGTGAAAGACGATGTCGGAAGCTTTTAATGCTATTGGGAACAGAGTTCCATGACAAGCCGTTCCTTTTACAAAAAAACTTTCAAAAACCCCTTAAGAATTTTTCCTTAACATCCGATATAACTTACAGAACCAATAAAATCAGCAGAGACAGGTGGTGTTAATATGCGTATTGATGCAATCAACAGAGTAAGCCAGTTATACCAGGCAAACAGTACGAAGAGAGTTGCTAAAGCAACGGATGCTGCAAAGTACGACAGTGTACAGATTTCTCAGATGGGTAAGGATTACCAGGTGGCAAAGGCTGCGGTTGCGGCCACTCCGGAGGTGAGAGCCGATTTGGTGGCGGACATCAAGAGCAGAATCCAGAACGGTACTTACGATGTAACCATGGATATGCTTGCGGATAAGCTGTTGGCAGAAGAGATTTAAGAGAGAGAGGTATTGCTTTGGCGAGCCTGATGGAAGAACTGATTTCCACGCTTTCGCAGGAGAAGGAGTTATATCTTGCTCTCCTGCCGATAGCCGAGGAAAAGACAAAAGCGATTGTGGCAAATGATTTGGAGATGCTTCAGGAGATTACGGACAGAGAACAGACGGCGATAAGCAAAATCGGTGTGCTGGAACGTAAGCGGGAAGAAGTGATTACCAATATGGGTATCGTATTGGGAAGGAAGCCGCAGGATCTTACACTTGCGGAACTGATACGGATTACAGAGAAACAGCCAAAGGACCGGGCTGCACTTGCCGAGTTAAAGGATGCGCTCGGAACGGCAGTGAAAAAGCTGGCGGATGTAAATGAACGAAACAATGTATTGATTCAGCATTCGCTTGACATGATTCAATTTAATATGAATTTACTTCAGAGTACAAGGATGGTACAAGGAAATAATTATACAAAGAGCGCCGGGGAGTCGATTCCGGGCGCTGCGCAGACAGGGATGTTTGATGCGAAGCAGTAATACGCAGAGAACATAACTGTCTTTTTATATTCAGAAAGGAGGTCGCGCTTATGAGTTTGATGGATGCGTTATATATCGGTGTATCGGGATTGCGGACCAGTCAGAATGCGTTAAATACTACATCTCACAATATTACCAATGCGGAAACACCGGGCTTCGTCAGACAGCAGACAGTGATGGCCGACTTCGGATACAGCAATATCGGCGGAAATAAGATTTCTACCTGGCAGGTAGGTATGGGTGTGGACACCCAGGTGGTTCGTCAGGTGAGAGATCAGTTTTTGGATCAGGCGTATCGTAAGGAAAACGGCAGACAGCAGTTTTATGAGGTACAGTACGAGGCGGCTTTTGAAATGCAGGAGGTAATGGGTGAGCTGGAAGGTGTTCAGTTCCAGAAGTCCATCGAAGATTTTTGGGTGGCGCTTCAGGAATTGGCAAAGGAACCGGACAGTATCGTAACCCGGGCGACTTTGATTCAGAACGGTGTGAATTTTGTGGAACATGCCGAGAATATTTACGAACAGATTCAAACCTATCAGATTGATTTAAATACACAGATTCAGACGAAGGTAGACCGAATTAACGAAATCGGCGACAAAATCAGGGAGTTAAATAATAAGATTGCCTTTTATGAGTGTACTGGTAGAGAGCATGCAAACGACCTGCGGGATGAGCGGAATCTTTTATTGGATGAACTGGGCGGACTGATTGATATTTCTTACAAGGAAGAGGCGGACGGCAGAGTATCCGTCCGGGCGGAGGAAGTTCCGTTCCTGCTGGAGGACCATGTGTTTTATATGGCGACGAAGCCGATTTCGGAGGACTCCGAGATGCTGGTTCCGTATTGGCCGGCCTTCGGCGATGCGGAGGTGTTCAGTTTTGATCGTTCCCCGAACTCGGTGGACGATACGGATATCGGTTCCTTAAAGGGCATTATTCTTGCCAGAGGCCGGAAGGTCGGAAAATTTACGGATATTCCGATGAAGCCGGTGCGTGAGGATTACGAAGACGAGGTATCCTATGAAGAGGCGATGGAACAGTTTGCCATCGATGCGAGAAAATATAACAAAGAGATTAACGATTCCGTAATTATGGCAACCCAGTCCCAATTTGACCAGTTGGTGCACGGAATTGTTACAACCATAAATGATATTCTTTGTCCGAACAAAGAGATTATGCTGGAAAACGGACAGGTAATCAAAGTGCTGGATACGGAAAAGGCCGGCATCGGTATGGATGCGGATAAAACCATGGGTGCAGAGTTTTTCTCCAGAAAATCCATGGACCGTTATCAGGAGTTGCAGGAAGTGACCTTGGCCGACGGCACGAAGGAAATGGTTTATATTTACAACGAGGAAGACCCGACGAACAACTATTCTTTGTATACGTTAGGCGAGATTGAGATTAATCCGGAGGTGTTGAAGGACCGTTCCAAGCTGCCGCTTTCCAAGAACAGCGATACAGGGGATTTTGACATTGATGTGGCGGAACAGTTGCTTTCTGCATGGCAGGCGGATTTTGCAACCTTAAATCCGAATGAATTAAACTACAATAATTTCAACAACTACTATACCTCCTTAATCGGTGAATTGGGAACCAGAGGTGAAAAATACCAGACGCTGTCGGAAACCCAGGAGGCTATGGTAAACAGCATCGATAACGAGCGCCATGAGGTAATGGCGGTTTCTACGGATGAGGAATTAACTCATTTGATAAAATACCAGCACGCATACAATGCGTCGGCAAGATACATCAATGTAGTCAGCGAAATGTTAGACCATATTCTCAGTACGCTGGGAACGTAAAAACAAGTAGCGGCTGATGAAACGGAAGGGAAGTGAACGGTATGGCGAATACGTTTTTCGGATTGGACATCGGAAGAACCGGATTGTTTACGGCACAGGGAGGCTTGAATACGACGGCCCATAATATTGCAAATGTGGAGACGGAAGGCTATACAAGACAGAAGCTGGAGTTAAAGGCCGGAACGGCGCTTCGTGCCAACGGAAGACACGGTATGATCGGTACCGGTGTGGATGTGGTTGCACTGACTCAGACAAGAAGTGAATATTACGACGAAAAATACCGTAACAACAATTCGATTTACGGCGGGTATTCCACCAAATCCAACTATATGTCCCAGATTCAATCTTATCTGAATGAGATTGAACTGGAGGGTTTTACAACAACCTTTGATAAAATGTACGACACCATTCAGGAACTGGAAAAGGATCCGGCCAACCTTACGGTCAGAACCCAGGTAACGAATGTGGCACAGAGCTTTTGTGAATATTTCAATTCCCTGTTCACCAATTTACAGGCGGTACAGGAGGACTGTAATTTCGAAATTAAGAATCAGATAGACCGTGTCAATGCCATTGCGGCAGAGATAGCTTCTTTGACCAAACAGATTAATACGGTGGAAATCGGCGGAAGTAACGCCAATGATTTGCGGGATGCCAGAAACCTTATGGTGGATAAGCTGTCGGAGATTATTAATGTTTCCGTGGAAGAGGCTCCGGACGGCCCGGTGGGCTTAAAGAGCTATGTGGTAAAGGTAGACGGCCAGACCCTGGTAGATACTTATGAGACGCATCGATTGAGTGTAAAGCCGCGAGAGAATAAGATGAACCAGACCGATGCGGAAGGCCTTTACGATGTGGTATGGGATAACGGACAGCAGTTTAACCCGTATGCGTATACCCAGAGCGGAAGTATTAAGGCGTTGTTTGAGGTTCGCGACGGTAATAACGCGGATAATTTAAAGGGAACCGTTACTGCGTATGTGGGGATGTATTCCGTAACCATGAAAAACGCAACCGTAAATGAGGAAGCGAAATTAAACAGTCCCGAAAGCGGCGAGATTACCGTGGGAACGGTAAAGTACGAATATGAGTCCTTTGAGGTTTCCATTGACAAGGATACGTGAGATTATACCTAAGAATTCCATTTGAAGGAGACGGTAAGAACCTATGAGTACTAAT
>JAFTPY010000258.1 GCA_017463035.1 Lachnospiraceae bacterium | reverse complement strand
TATCCCTTAATATCGGAAGCGTTTACGTACTTCTTCACTTCACCGTTATTGACAACCACAAGGGTCGGAGCCTGCATAATTCCGTAGGTATCTACCATTGCCAAATCCTCTTCCGCATCTACGGTCTCATAGGCAACATCCTTTAAAAACTCTTTTGCAATCTTACAGTTCGGACAGGTCTTTGTGGTAAAGAGATAAATACCGTCACCCTTCTTTTCCGGTGCGGAAATTTCTTCCATCTGAGTATGCATTTCACCGTCCAGAGTAATCCGATTTGTAGCGGCATTTAACGGGTCCGCCATGGTTCTGGACTGTGCCAGGTCATACAGCTTACGGTTCTTATACTCCTGCGCCTTACCTTCGTTCCAGTTCTGTACCGGACGATAGTAACCGGTAATTCTGGAGTATACCTCTGCCTTTGCACCACAGTGCGGACAGGTCCACTGTTCACCCGCAAGATAACCGTGGGTCTTACAGATGGAATAGGTAGGAGACAGAGAATAATACGGAAGCTTGTAGTTCTTCGCAATGGTACGAACCAGCTTTGCCGCAGCCTCCCAATCCGGAAGCTTCTCTCCTAAGAATGCATGGAATACGGTACCGGAGGTGTACAAGGTCTGTAATTCATCCTGAATATCCAATGCGTCGAATAAATCTGCGGTATAGTCTACCGGCAGGTGAGAACTGTTGGTATAGTACGGAGTATCACCCTCATGACCTGCGGTAATAATCTCCGGGTATCTCTTCTTATCATGCTTTGCCAGACGATAGCTGGTGGACTCTGCCGGCGTAGCCTCCAGGTTGTACAAATCACCGTACTCTACCTGATAATCACTTAAACGCTCACGCATATGGTTAAGCACACGCTTCGTAAACTCCTGACACTCCTCATGGGTCATATCCTTACCGATCCACTTTGCATTGAGGCCTGCCTCGTTCATGCCGAGCAAACCGATGGTGGAAAAGTGATTGTCGAAGGTACCGAGGTAACGCTTCGTATACGGATACAAGCCCTCGTTCAACAGCTTCGTAATAACGCTTCTCTTTACCTTTAAGGAACGGGCGGAAATGTCCATCATACGGTCAAGACGGGCATAGAACTCCTCCTCATTATTGGAAAGATATGCAATACGCGGCATATTAATGGTAACTACGCCGATGGAACCGGTACTCTCGCCGGATCCGAAGAAACCACCGGTCTTCTTACGAAGCTCACGAAGGTCAAGACGGAGACGACAGCACATGGAACGTACATCGCTCGGCTCCATATCACTGTTAATATAGTTGGAGAAATACGGCGTACCGTACTTCGAAGTCATCTCAAACAATAAACGATTATTTTCGGTATCGGACCAGTCAAAATCACTGGTAATGGAATAGGTCGGAATCGGGTACTGGAAACCACGTCCGTTGGCATCACCCTCAACCATGATTTCGATGAAGGCCTTGTTCACCATATCCATTTCCTTCTTACAATCGCCGTAGGTGAAATCCTGCTCCTCACCACCTACAATACACGGAAGATTTGCCAAATCTGCCGGAACCGTCCAATCCAAAGTAATATTAGAGAACGGAGCCTGGGTCCCCCAACGACTCGGTGTATTTACACCGTAAATGAAGGAAGAAATACACTGCTTTACTTCTTTATAGGAAAGATTGTCAATCTTTACAAACGGAGCAAGATAGGTATCAAAGGAAGAAAATGCCTGTGCGCCTGCCCACTCATTCTGCATAATACCCAGGAAATTCACCATCTGATTACAAAGGGTGGAAAGATGCTTTGCCGGAGAAGACGTAATCTTACCCGGAATACCGCCCAGTCCCTCCTGAATGAGCTGCTTTAAAGACCATCCCGCACAATATCCGGTAAGCATGGAAAGGTCATGAATATGAATATCCGCATTACGATGTGCGTTTGCCACTTCCTCGTCATAAATCTCGGACAACCAGTAATTAGCGGTAATGGCACCGGAGTTATGAAGAATCAGACCGCCTACGGAATAGGTCACGGTAGAATTCTCCTTTACACGCCAGTCCTCTTCCTTAACATAGCTGTTTACAATATCTTTATAGTCCAAAATAGTAGACTTCATGTTACGAATCTTCTCGCGATTCTTACGATACAAGATGTAGGCCTTTGCAACATCGGTATAACCGGTATGCTCCAGCACATGCTCTACGCTATCCTGAATATCCTCCACGGATACCGTATTATCCTTTACCTTCTCCTGGAAATCGGAGGTAACACGCAACGCAAGCAAATTGATAATCTCATCGGTATAGGACTTGTTTGTTGCATGGAATGCCTTTGTAATCGCATCGCTGATTTTGGAGAGATTAAATTCCGCAATCTCACCGTCTCGTTTTACTACATTAATCATGCTTATATCTCCCTTCGTAACATTACTTTCTCTCTCGTACGTGTGCCGGACAGCATCTCCGTACATTCATAATATTACCATTATCTGTTGTGGTAGTCAAGAGAAAAACCACCATATCTAGAAAAAAATTTAAATTCTTTTTCTAGATATAGTGGTCCATTTTCAAAAGATAGTACTAAAGTCCTATTTACTTTTTCGGTCGAAATGACGCCTGTTTCCCCGCATTCCTTCATCACGCCACAGCCTAATCGCTCCCGAACAGCTGACCGTATAAATCCTTCGGCACATACGCCTTGATTGCGGTTCCTTCCGCCGCATATTCCTCCGACAAAAGTTCACCGTACTTACGAATCAGCGCCAGCTTATTTCCTTCGGCATAGGAAATAACCTTCTCCACATATACTTTACTTTCCCGAAGCAGCTCCGCAATTACATCCAGAAGTTCCGGCAAACCGGTTCCGTGCTTTGCACTGATTTTTACAACACGGTCTGCCTTTAAATCCCTGCAGGCTTCCGGCTCTGTCACCATGTCCTGCTTATTAAACGCCGTTATGACCGGCTTATCCTTTACCCCGAGATTTCGCAAGGTCTCATATACAATGTGCATCTGCCCGTCCATATCCGGATTGGAGGCATCCACAACATGTAGTATCATGTCCGCATATTTTGCCTCCTCCAATGTAGATCGGAATGCATCGATTAAATGGTGCGGAAGTTTACGGATAAAACCGACCGTATCGGTTAAAAGCACCTGTTCTCCGCTTTCCAGCTTCAAAATACGGGTCGTAGTATCCAGCGTTGCAAACAATTTATTCTCTTCCAATACACCGGCATCCGTCAATGTATTCAAAAGGGTAGACTTTCCCGCATTGGTATAGCCGACAATAGAAATGACCGGCGTACGGTTCCGCTCCCGCATGGCACGGGCCACCTCTCTGTTCTTTTTTACCTGTTCCAACTCTCTGTTTAACTGGGCAATCCGCGCCTTGATAAGACGACGGTCCACCTCCAGCTTCTTTTCACCCGGACCTCTGGTGCCGATACCGCCGGAGGCTCCTGCCGCACCGCCGCCGATACGGGACATGGCACTGTAACTACCGATTAACCGTGTGGCACGATACTTTAACTGAGCAAGCTCTACCTGAAGCTTTCCCTCTCCCGTCCGTGCATGCTGGGCAAAAATATCAAGAATCACCATGGTACGATCCATGACCTTACACTGCAGAGCATCCTCCAGATTCTTCATCTGGGCCGGTGATAGCTCATCATCACACACAATACCGTCCGCATCATGAAGAGCCAGCATCATACCGATTTCTTCGATTTTACCTTTTCCCACATAGGTTCCGGGATGTACCGACTCACGGTTCTGAATCATTACTTCCACCGTTTCGGCCCCTGCCGTCTTTACAAGCTCCGCCAGTTCTTTTAAAGACACCTCCGTATCATCTCCGTCGGATACACAGACCCCGACTAAAATTACACGTTCCTTTTCTTCTCTGTTTTCAATCATATCTACCTCATGATTCTTCCCGCACCCTGGAGGCCAGAAATTCCAGTTCCTTTTTAATCTTTATATCCTCCGGATAACGGTTTCTGTACTCTACCGCTCTTTCATAAGCCGCATTGTACTCTCCTGTTTTTTCTAAAATAACAACTTCATTAAACAACAGCTGCTTTCCGTGCAGTGCATCGGATAATTTCTGTCTGCTGCGTACCGTTTCCAGTGCATCTGCATACTTTTCCTGTTTCATCAGACAAATCGCCATCTGATTATAGGCTGCAGCATCCCGAGCCCCGCTACCGGCAATATAGAGCTTGAAATAATGTACTGCTTCTCCGTAATCGGACCGTTCGTGATAAATCTCACCGATATAATAATACGCATCCTCATAACCGTCGTCCGCCGCTGCCGCAAGACCTACCAGTGCTTCATCATACGCTCCGCTGAAATACTGAGCCTTTGCGATAAAATAAGCATCCTCCGGCGTCGGGCTTTCTATTTGGGTAATCACACGCAACAGCTCCGCTTGCTCTGCATTTCTTCCCAACTTTTCAAGTACATTATATTTTCCGAAGTATAAATCAAAATTATTCGGCGTAAGCGCAATGGCAGAATCATAATCCGCAAGACTGGCTTCATATTCTCCCCGCACATAGTGCATATAGGCTCTGGCACGATATCCCGCCGCATAATCCTTCTGTTCCTTTAACAACTCATCATACAATGCAATCGCCGCCGCATAATCACCGCCGCATTCCAATGCATCCGCCAAATACATCCGGATATCCGCATTCAGCTCCGGAAGCAGTTCCTCTGCCAGGGCTTTTTCAAAATATGTCTTCGCCTCCGCATAATTCCCTTCTTCATAATAGGAAATACCGATTGCACGCCATGCACGCTTGTTATTCTTTCTTGTCAGATTAAGACTCTGTTCCACAATCGCGGACTCCAGAGCCTCTCTTGCCTCTTCATATCTTCCCAGTGCAATATAGGTATGCCCCTGTTCGATATAATACTCTGCCTTATTCGGATTATCATCCAGTGCCTTGGAAAACTCAACAAGTGCAACTTCATACTCCCCCGAGCGGAAAGCTTCCTCACCGCTTGTAAAGTGTTCCTTTGCCTCATTACATCCGGCAAAAGCCGACAAAGCTACGCACAAAAGCGCCGCTGCACAAAAACGTATCCGCATCCGTCACGACCTCCCGCTTACGGCCAAACCTCTTTCCGCGGCTTGTTTACCGTAATAATCTTGTTGGACTGTAAATTCGTCGTTAACACAAAACGCATCTCATCCCGATATTCCGGCTTTGCAAAGTAATATGCATAGGTATCGATTAACAAGAACAGATTTGCCGTTCTTCCCTCTAACTTAAACTGATTAAAGCCCATCGGTACATACTTATCCCAAATAGCATCCGGAGAAATGTGAGTTACATAATTCTTTGAAACATATAAGGACGTATTCTCACCATACTCGCAATACCAGCTAGGAATGGTCTTCTGCTTGTTTGCCGGAAGTTCCCGGTTTGCTAACGCAATTTGCTCCTGCTTTGCAAGGAAACGATAATGCTCTCCTCTTCTCGGACAGTTCGGAACACAGCATGCATTCACCAGAAGCTCGCATTTATCCTTTCTCTTAATCTGTTCCAACAGTTCAAACTGATTGTTCAAATTGTAATCCAGCACTACCAGATTGTAATCCTTCTCCAGCTCCACATTTACACCGTCAATATCCCTGATTTCTTTACAAGTAGAGCTGGTAATCTTAAAGTCCGGATAACACTCACGGATATACTCCTCCAAAAGCGGAGAAACCACAATCACCTCGTTCATGCCGTTATTTGCTTCCAAAAGGCAGAAATTACAGTACGGATCTGCCAAATCCTCCTCTGTAACGAGCGGATTGGTGTATGTAAAACGAACCGGAATTCCTTCCGCATTTACGGCCTTAATTACCTGACGGATATATTCCGCATTACACTGGTCTCCGCCGCTAAATCTGCCACCGTTCCATTTAGATGTCGGAAACTCTCCGAAAAAGGAACCGATTTCAATCCCTTCCCTGAAATACTCCGGATATGTCTTCATCATTTTTACCAACAACATATTAATCGGGAAATTCGCACGAAGTCCCGGAAGGTGAAACTTTACACTCATATCGTCCTCTCCTTTATTTATAAATCTCTTTTATTCTGCCTGCAAAACCATCATCAAAACAGATTCCGTCACACTCTATTTTATCTTACCACACCCTTACCCAAAGTGCAAGGAAAACGCTAGCGGATCCATTCCTCATCCAGCCACTCCACGCGACTTTCAATCCAGTTCAAAAGATAGGTCGCCGACTTTGTGGCCGCACTGTTTTTTCGGTTTAGGTCCGCCTCATACGTCTTCAGGTACTCTCTCTCTTCCCCGATACACTCGTATACCAGTTTATCCTTTTGCAGAGAACTCCACTGCTCCCGTACCATCTCCATAAACCATTCTTCTTTCGCCAGCATAATGAACCACGGATTGGAACGGTCTCCGTATTTTTTTACAAAATCCGCATCGTCAAATCCGGCCGCGTAATACCGCCCCTTTGAATCGCCCTGACAGGTCCAGTCAAAATCCCACGGGCAAAGGAACGTCAGTTTCGGATACTTGCTGTTTTCCGAAAAATCCACACACATATAAAAGCTTCCTTCTCCCTGGTCTCTGTCTCGCATAATTTCATACAGCATATACATCGCAGCCACAGATTCCGTATCGATTACCGCCTCAATGGTATCCTTTGTATTGTTATAACTTGCAGGAACCAACTGATACTTCTCATCAAACATAAGATAATTTTGATTTTCGCAAGCCTCATACACAAGGCGGAACATATTCTTCATATAGGCTGAAATAAACTTCTCCTGTTCTTTAGACACAACCTCCGACTTTATCGAATAATTGGCATAAGTAATCTGCTGGGTAACACCGTGTACATCCGTCAGTTTTACATTGTCATAGCTCATCCGGAAAAACGGGTGCTCATCCGCGTCCGCATAATTGTCGATTTCCAACAAATATCCCACATCAATTCCGGTCTCATCCGGCTCCGGCTCATGAATATCAATCCGGTGTTTATTGACCTGGGACTGTTCGCAAAGCAAATAGACGCCCTTAAACACATCATTTACATAAAGATGAACCAGCCTTGCATCGGAGCAATAATACCGTTCTCCTAAAAACAGCCTTCCGAGGCGAAATGCGATATCGTTCCGGATAAGCCCTTCATCCCCCCGGAGCAACACCCAGCTTTTGCACTTTGCTCCGTCATTCAGTCCCAATAAATTACACTTTTTCTCAAATTTAATACGATACGGCACTTCGTACTTCAAAACCTTTTCCTCGTCACCGTAATAAGCACTGGAGTTACCGCGTACACGAATACCCGCTTTTACATTTCGCATATCGTATACAGCTTCCACATTTCCCAATGTCACTTCACAGTTCACATAGGTATCTCGAGATATAATCGGTTGACCTCCTTCGGTTTTCACACTGACTACCGGAATACTTTCCGAAGACGGAAAATACAGCTTTTCCAATACCGGAGTCGGTGTTGCTGTAGGCTCCGGCGTCGGAGTAGGCTCGGGAACCGCGGTTGCGGTCACTGCCGGAGACGCAGTAATTGTCGGCACTTCCGTAGGCACCGGATGAGATGCCGCTGCTGTCGGCGTCACAGGCTCTCCGTCACCGCTCTTTTCCGTTTCTCCTTTGTTCATTAACAAAAGCAGTAAACTTCCCGCAATCACAACCGTAATCATTGCAAAAATAACTAACACAGTATTCCGGACATTACGCTTTCTTCTTTTATCTGCCATAGTACATTCTCCTTACTGTACAAGCCAGTCGTAAATTTCCTTCGCAATTGCCTTTGCATAGGCTTCGCCGTTGACATCCAATGCCTCATTATCCTCTTCATTGGAAATAAAGCCCATTTCCACAATCATACTCGTCATCGCAGCCCGCCGGTTGATTGCATAGTCCTCTTCGCTGTCGGTCATGGACCCGTATCTTACTCCACGGTCGTTCATTCCTCCCACATCCAAAATCGCATCCAACATACGGTTTGCCAACTGTCTGGCCTCTGTCGGTCTGCTGCTGTGAATCCATATTTCCACCCCGCTCACCCGGTCATTCATTTTTCCGTTTAAATAATACGCGTTTCTATGAAACGATATCAACGCTTCCACGTCCACGGAATTGGCCAGCAACGTCCGGTCATACAACTCTAAAAAAGAATCATCCTCACGGGTCATCAATACCTTGATACCATAAGCCTCCAGTTCCTTTTGTACAAGTTTTGCCAACCGTAAATTGTCGTCCTTCTCATAACGTACCGTACCGTCTTCCTTCTCCAGTACCGCTCCCGTATCATGTGCTCCGTGGCCCGCATCGATACAAACCGTGTAACGCTCCGGCTCCGGTGTGGTTCTTGGCTTCTTCTCAATTTCCGGAGCCTTTTCTTCCGAATCTCCCGAAACACCGTCTCCCTCTGCGTTCCTTTCATCCTGTAACTGCATCAAAATAGATTCTTCCCGCTTCAACAGCTCGTCCAACTTTGCTTCCGCACTCTTTAAGTCCGTCTGCAACGTCCCGGACATTGTCTGTACCGTCTCTAATTCCCCTGAAGTTTTGTACAGACAAATTGCTAAAAACAAAATCGCTGCAACAATACCGCCTCCGAACAGTACCTTCACAAGCACTCCTTTGGATTCTTTTTTTCTTGAAACCGACTCCTGAACGGTTACAGCCTCTGTCCCTTCTTTTCTTTCCTGTATCTCCTTAATCTCGGGAGTTTGCATTATCTCCTGTAATGCTGCTCCTGCACTCGAATTCACCTGTGCTTCGAAGTGTCCCGTTCCTTCCATCTTTCCGTTTTGTTTTCTTTTCTTTTTCGACATCCTATGCGTTCCTTCCGTATATACTTGAAATCATCTAAACTCACTTTAAACAAATCATTTTCTCTGCCCTTGTAAAAATCTCATCAAAGTGCTCTCTCAGCCCCAATTGCCCGATAGATATCGTCTCCTCCGGCTCCTCCACATATTCGTTTAACACCAGCTCATACCAGGAAACACCGCACCAGCCACCCAACTTATACCCCGCATTCTTAAACTCCCCGAGATTACGAAAACCGTAAGCTGTATGAAATGCTTCGCTCTTCGGATTCGGCGTGGACACTCCCGCATAAACGGTAAAGTATCCCTGCCTCCGTAAAAGCTCCAACAATGCCGTATACAGTGCGGTTCCCAAACCGTACCGATGATAGCTTTCATGGATGTACACCGACAAATCCGCCGACCACCGGTAGGCCGCCCGCTCCCCGTGTTTGGAACCGTACGCATACCCCGCTATCTTCCCGTCAATTTCACATACAATCCACGGGAATCGTTCCATAATACGCACCATCCGTTCTCGAAATGCCTCTACCGTCGGCACCTCTATTTCAAACGTAACTCTTGTATTTTCTATGTATATTTTATATATATCCAAAATTGCCTCCGCATCCTCTACGGTAGCAAATCGAATCCTTGTTGAAATCATCATAGTATGCTCCTCCTGCATCTATCATTATAGTACATTCCGTAAAAAAATAAAAGCACAATTATGTGCCGGATTTCTCTTTTTTCATATAGCTTTCGTACTTCATAACACGGATGTATCAGAATATATGACCGGGACTGACCGAACCGAAAGGCAAGACTTCGAGCCTCGGGGCGTGAGCACTTGTGCTTATCATTTCGACTAGGGCAAAGCACAAGACGGGGCGCACGAGGTCCAGTGGACCTCGGTAATGCGCCGACCGGAGCGAAGCGTCCCACGACATCCGGTGGATGTCGGTTATGGGACAGACCGTAGTGAAACGTAGAAGACTTCGAACCAATACGGAACGTATTGGTTCGTAAGCGCTTGCGCTTACAAAAAAATAAGAACCGGTCGTTTGACCGATTCTTATTTTTTACAAGCACAAGACGGGATTCGAACCCGTCCAGTATATGATATATGATTTGGCAGTCAATAAACTGGTTCTTGGAAATTCGTCTGCCGGAAGCTAGGAGTTTGTTTTGGAACCGATTATGCTTTTTATAAGCGGTGGAAAACTCCGTTGCGGGTCGAAGTCATAATATATTTTTGCTTCTTTCTACGGAAAGGAGTTTTTTTATGGAAACTTTTAGAAATGCGGTTGAGTTAGCTCTTGAAAAGGTGTCGCCTATTTTTTCTATGACTTTATCTGTTTTTATATTTTCATGCGGTTGGCGCGCTATATGGAATATTCTTAGAGGAGATTTTGTTTTTGGTGGCTGTTCTTCCGATTCGGATGATGAAGAACCGC
>JAFTPY010000257.1 GCA_017463035.1 Lachnospiraceae bacterium | reverse complement strand
CGGACGCTTATAACGCGGGAGAGCATGACAGAAGGTGTTTACGTCCTCCTCGGTCAGGGTGCAACCCGGCTTTACTTCGATGATGGCACCGGTGATTTCACCGAGACGCTTGTCCGGCAGACCGATAACCGCCACGTCCTTGATGGCATCATGTTTCCGAAGGAAGTCTTCAATCTGTACCGGATAAATATTTTCACCGCCGCTGATGATAACGTCCTTCTTACGGTCAACCAGGAAGATGAATCCGTCCTCATCCTGCATTGCCATGTCACCGGTAAAGAGCCAGCCGTCTGCCAGCACTTCGTTGGTTGCCTTTTCGTCTTTATAATAGCAGGTCATAACACCCGGGCCTTTTACGGCAAGTTCGCCTACTTCGCCCTGCGGTACGGTGTTACGATGCTCGTCTACAATCTTTGTTTCCCAGCCGTAGCCCGGAATACCGATGGCACCTACCATGTGGATGTTGTCCATACCGAGATGTACGCAGCCCGGTCCGATGGATTCAGACAAACCGTAGTTGGTGTCGTATTTGTGGTTCGGGAACAGCTTCTTCCAACGGGTAATGAGACTCGGCGGAACCGGCTGTGCACCGATGTGCATGAGACGCCACTGGTCAAGCTCATAATCGGAAAGCTTTACATCGCCTCTGTCAATGGCATCCAAGATATCCTGTGCCCACGGAACCAGAAGCCACACGATGGTACAGTGCTCCTTGGAAGCCGCATCCAATACAAACTCCGGCTTCGTTCCCTTTAAGAGAACCGCCTTGCCGCCCACTAAGAAGCTGCCGAACCAGTGCATCTTTGCACCGGTATGGTACAGCGGCGGAATACACAAAAATACGTCCTCATGCCTGGTCTCATGGTGGTTCTGCTCTACGAGACAGGAGTGCATGAGACTGCGGTGTTTATGTAAGATCGCCTTCGGGAAGCCGGTGGTACCGGAGGAAAAATAGATTGCGGCATCATCGTCGTCCGTCAGGGTAATATCCGGTGTCTGACTGGAGCAGTCTGCGGTAAGAGAGGTGTAGTCCTCCGCAAAGGTCGGGCAGTTGTCACCGACATAAATCAGCAGACGGTTTTTGCTAAGGGTGTCTGCGATTTCTTCCACACGACCGATAAATTCCGGACCGAAGACTAAAATGTCCACATCCGCCAAACCGACACAGTAGTCGATTTCGTCGGAGGAGTAGCGGAAGTTAAGCGGCACCGCTAAAGCGCCGGTCTTTAAAATACCGAAGTAAATCGGCAGCCATTCCAGACAGTTCATTAAAAGAATCGCAACCTTGTCTCCCTTTTTTACACCGCGGGAGAGCAAGAAGTTTGCGAAACGGTTTGCTTTTTCGTTAAATACATTCCAGGTGATTTCGCGACGGTAGTAGCTGCTTTTTGTCGGCTCCATCAGCTCATATTCTTTCCAGGTGATACGACGGGTCTCCGGAAGCTGCGGGTTGATTTCTACCAGGCAGATTTCGTTTCCGTACATCTCACAGTTCTTTTCCAAAATGTTTGTAATCGGCATGTTATTGTTCCTCAAATCTTAAATAGTATAGGAAGGCAAGTAAAATGAAACACTTTTTCGCTTTCCACCAATAAAGTATAAGGGAAAGGCGGGAAAAAGTCAATGATAAGTTATGAATAAAACGGAGAAAATCTTTTCTTTGACATATCTGTGCGTTAAAGTGTTATATTGTTAAAGAAAAAACATAATTTAGGGCTTTTTTATTGAGGAAAAGTGTGATAGAATATACATTGGATTCGTTTCAGATGATAGAAAACGATGCAAAGAAAGGCTTTACAAAGGTCGAAAAACAGAAAGGATACATAATTATGGCAAAGAAGATTATGCTCGGTAACGAGGCCATTGCCCGCGGTGCTTACGAAGCAGGCGTGAAGGTGTCGGCTGCGTATCCGGGAACTCCGAGTACGGAGATCAGCGAAAATATTGTTCAGTATAAGGAGATTTACTCCGAGTGGTCGCCGAATGAGAAGGTAGCGGCAGAGGTTGCTATCGGTGCGGCGATTTCCGGTGTACGTGCCATGTTCTCCATGAAGCACGTTGGTGTAAATGTAGCAAGTGACCCGCTCTATACCATTTCCTACAGTGGTGTAAACGGCGGTTTGGTATTGGTTGCGGCAGACGATCCGGGTCTTTACAGCTCTCAGAACGAGCAGGATACCCGTATGGTGGGCAGAGCGGCACAGGTGCCGGTGTTAGAACCGTCCGACAGCCAGGAAGCAAAGGATTTCGTAAAGCTTGCATTCGAGCTCAGTGAGCAGTACGACACCCCGATGATTGTACGTACCACCACCCGTCTTGCCCATTCCCAGGGCCTTGTGGAGCTTTGTGACCGTGAAGAGGTTGCGGATAAGCCGTACGAGAGAAACGTGGCAAAGTTTGTTATGATGCCGGGTATGGCAAAGCAGAGACATATTTACGTAGAACAGCGTTTAAAGAAGATGGCAGAGGATGCATGCAGCCTTTCCATCAATAAGGCAGAGTACAACGATACCTCCATCGGTTTCATTACCAGCGGTATTCCGTACCAGTATGTAAAGGAGGCTTGT
Source organism: Lachnospiraceae bacterium (assembly GCA_017463035.1). Taxonomy (GTDB): domain Bacteria; phylum Bacillota; class Clostridia; order Lachnospirales; family Lachnospiraceae; genus SIG307. The sequence goes on along the minus strand of JAFTPY010000257.1, from coordinate 1,481 downwards.
CCGAACGCTTCCGTATTAAAGCTTGGTATGGTACATCCGCTTCCGCGTAAGCTTATTGAGGAGTTTGCTTCCAAGGTAGATAAGCTCTACATTTTCGAGGAGCTTGAACCGGTAATCGAAGAGCAGGTAAAGTCCTGGGGCATCAAGTGCATCGGTAAGGAAATCTTTACCGTACAGGGCGAGTACAGCGCAAATATGCTTCGTAAGGCTGTTCTCGGCGAGACCGCTGAGCTTAAGGCACCGGCACAGGTACCGGCAAGACCGCCGATTCTTTGTCCGGGATGTCCGCACAGAAGCGTATACTCCGTATTAAACAAGCTTAAGATTCATGCGGCTGGTGATATCGGATGTTATACGCTTGGAGCAGTGGCTCCGCTTAATGTAGTAGATACTACCGTATGTATGGGTGCAAGTATTTCCACCCTGCATGGTATGGAAAAGGCAAAGGGCAAGGATTACATCAAGAACTGGGTTGCCGTGATCGGTGATTCCACCTTTATGCATACGGGTGTAAATTCCTTGATTAACATGGTATACAACAAGGGTACCGGTACGGTTATGATTCTTGATAACTCCACCACCGGTATGACCGGTCATCAGGACCACGCAGCTACCGGTAAGACTTTGATGGGTGAGACCACCAAGGCTGTGAACTTAGTTCAGTTCTGTAAGGCCATCGGCATTGAGCATGTGGTAGAAGTGAATGCTTTCGATACCGCAGAGCTTGAGCGTATCATTAAGGAAGAGACCGCAAGAGACGATGTATCTGTCATCATTACCAAGTCTCCGTGCGTTCTGTTAAAGGGCAATGTATTCCCGGATGTTTGCGTTCCGGACAGCGATAAGTGTAAGAAGTGTGGTATGTGCTTAAGACCGGGATGTCCGGCACTGACCAAGAATGCGGACGGCACCATCGCAATTGATGCAACCATGTGTAACGGCTGCGGACTTTGCATGCAGCTTTGTAAGTTTGATGCAATCGAAAAGAAGGCAAAATAAGGAGGAGAAGACTATGACCACTAGAAATATTATGATTGTCGGTGTGGGCGGTCAGGGTACCCTGCTTACCAGCCGTATTTTAGGAAATATTACCGTAGAGGCAGGCTTTGATGTAAAGCTTTCCGAGGTACACGGTATGGCACAGAGAGGCGGAAGCGTAGTTACCTTCGTTCGTTACGGCGAGAAGGTTGCGGAGCCGATTGTAGAAGAAGGACAGGCAGATGTTCTTATTGCATTTGAGCGTCTTGAGGCACTTCGTTACGCTCACTTCTTAAAGAAGGACGGAGCGATGGTTATCAATGACCGTCGTATCGAGCCGATTACCGTGGTAACCGGTGCGGCACAGTATCCGGAGAATATTATCGAAGACCTTTCGAAGGAGCATCAGGTATACTCCGTAGATGCACAGGAAGAGGCATTAAAGCTGGGAACTTCCAAGGTGTTTAACGTAATCGTTTTGGGTGTTGCCGCAAAGCACATGG
>JAFTPY010000256.1 GCA_017463035.1 Lachnospiraceae bacterium | reverse complement strand
CAGTTCGGTCCCTATCCGGCGTGGGCGTAGGATATTTGAGATGAGCTGTCCTTAGTACGAGAGGACCGGTATGGACTGACCTCTGGTGTATCGTTTGCGTTACCAAGCGCATGGCCGAGTAGCCAAGTCGGGACGGGATAAACGCTGAAGGCATCTAAGCGTGAAGCCCCCCTCAAGATAAGATATCCCATAGCATAAGCTAGTAAGACCCCTTAAAGACGATAAGGTAGATAGGCAGAAGGTGGAAGCACGGTAACGTGTGCAGCTGATCTGTACTAATAGGTCGAGGGCTTAACCATAACGGTGTTTACTAAAAGGATGGACCGGGTAAAACCGGGTCAATATACAGTTTAAAAAAGGGAAAAGGAAGAAGAACGGAGAAAGTTCTTCTGAACTTGTTTAAAGGAAGAATTTGCGGGCATACTAAGAAAGCAAAGGAAACCTTAAATATTCCTCGATAGCTCAATGGTAGAGCACACGGCTGTTAACCGTGGGGTTGTTGGTTCGAGCCCAACTCGGGGAGCTAAAATGATGGAACATTTTCGGATGTTTCATCATATATTATAATATAAGGCGACATAGCCAAGCGGTAAGGCGTGGGTCTGCAACACCCTGATTCATCGGTTCAAATCCGATTGTCGCCTCTGAAATCCCGGTTCTTAAGAGTCGGGATTTTTTCTTTACAGAAAATGCAATATTCCCATAAAAATGCTCCGCGGTAATCACGCAACAGCAGATTGAAATGACAAAAAGCTCCGCACGAATGATGCGGAGCCCTTTTATTTTCTATAAGTTTCTATTCAAATACTCTTCTCGAATCCTGTCTTCCAACGCTTTTACTTCCTGTTCGAATTCCCCTGCGGATACCATATGGCAACCTTGTCCGGTGATGATAACTTGTTCCAGACGGTCGGAGGTGGCAACCCGGACATAATGCTTCCGGCCGTGTTCATGGGCAAAGCGTTCGATATAGGTATCAGCGGTCTCTGCTTCCTTTGTGAAAACCACATGGATATTGTGATGGTCAAAGCACTCCGTGTCATGGTTTTGTACACGGTAGGCATCAAATACTACGATCAATTCACATTTTTTCATGGCCTGATAGTTACACATGGTATCAAGAAGTTTATTCCGGGCAGCATCTAAATTGGTTGCAGCCAGTTCTTTCAAATCGCTCCATGAAAAAATAATGTTGTAGCCGTCCACCAAAAGGTAAGAAGTACCGCTGTTTTGCACGGTTTCTTTACCTCTGTAGCCGGGAGCTACGGGGTCGTAGCTTCTGGTCTTTGCAAACGGGCGAAAGTGCTTTGTCTCCTTTGTATTGCTGTTGGCAAAGGAGGAACGGCGAAGAATGGAATCAATTTCCTCTGTGCCGAGGGCAAGGTCCATAGCCTCTCTTGTACTGTGCACAGGCTGTTCGGAAGAAGATACGGAATCTGATGTGCCTTTTGTTCGTAATGCAAGAATGCTTTCGATATGCATATAATTGAATACTTCGTTCCAAGGAATAACGTCACCGGCTCCATGGGAGCAAAATACGGAGGAGGAAGGATTGTTGGTGTCTCTCTCGGCGTCATACCCGATTTTTTCAATCACTTCTTCTGCGTTGTGACATGGTTTGTAGCCGCCCTGACCGAGATAGAGTTTTCCACGACCTTTGGTATAGGCAATAAATTCATTTTGGTATTCGGTAAAGGCAGAGACCGGAGCATTTCCGCTGATAACAGCGTAATCGGTTTCGGCATCGCTTTCCTTTAATTCGAATTCTGCCTGCATACGTTCCAGGTCCGTCATGGCCCGGCCTACGGAAGCTTGCGGAAGCTCCAGCGTAAAGCTGTAATAAGGCTCCAAAAGCACAGAGGAAGCCTGCATGAGACCTTGACGTACGGCGCGATAGGTGGCTTGTCTGAAGTCACCGCCTTCCGTATGCTTCTGATGGGCACGACCGCCCACAAGGGAAATAACAACATCGGTCAGGGGAGACCCGGTTAAAACACCGCGATGGGTACGCTCTCGTAAGTGTGTCATAATAAGGCGTTGCCAGTTGCGGTCAAGACTGTTCTCTTCGCAATCTACCTTACAGGTAATGCCGCTTCCCGGTGCACCCGGTTCCAAAATCAAATGGACCTCCGCGTAATGTCTCAGAGGTTCAAAATGACCGACACCCTCTACAGTGTCCGCAATGGTTTCTTTATAAACAATGTTGCCTGTGCCAAAGTCTACGGAAATGCCGAAGCGTTCCGCAATCACCGTTTTTAATATTTCAATCTGTACCGCTCCCATAACCTGAATGTGAATTTCTTTCAAAAATTCGTTCCAAACGATGTGAAGCTTCGGGTCTTCTTCTTCTAACAGACGGAGCTTCGGAATGGCGACCAAAGGATCGGTTCCGTCCAAAATAAGAAGCTTATAAGTCATGACCGGCTCCAAAAGCGGAATATCCGACGGAATATCATTGCCCAGAGATTGTCCCGCAAAGGTAGATTCCAATCCGGTAACGGCGCAGACTTCTCCTGCACCGACTTCGTTGACAGCGGTAAATTTCTCGCCGGAATAAAGCCGGATTTGATTAATTTTTTCGGTATCGGTAACAGACATTCGGGATAGTAATGTACCGCCGGTAACCTTTAAATGGGTCAGACGGTTTCCCTGAGTATCCCGGGTTATTTTATAGACCTTTGCACCGAATTCATCGGAATAACTCTTGGCTTTCATATAGGTATTTAGCCCCTGAATCAGTTCATCGATGCCCTTGACTTTGAGGGCAGAGCCGAAATAGCACGGAAACAGTTTCCGGTCGGCAATCACGGATGCGATATCTTCATCCGTAATTTCTTCACCGGCCAAATGCTTATCTAAAAGCTGCTCATCCGTTAAAGCAACGGCTTCCGGATCAATGGCGGATTTGAAGGAAAAATCCACAATAGAATCGGAAAGCAGAGTGCGAAGCTGTTCCAAAAGAAGCTGCCGGTTGGTTCCCTGTTGATCCATTTTGTTGACAAAAAGAAAAGTAGGAATCCGATAATGCTTCAGCAGCTGCCATAAGGTTTTTGTGTGGCCCTGGACACCGTCCGCACCGCTGACAACAAGAATGGCATAATCCAAAACCTGTAGGGTTCGTTCCATTTCCGTGGAGAAATCCACATGTCCCGGGGTGTCAAGAAGGGAAACCGAGAAATCATTCAGGGAGAATCTGGCCTGTTTAGAAAAAATCGTAATTCCTCTGGCACGTTCTAGGGAATCCGTATCCAGAAAGGCATTTTTGGTATCGACACGCCCCAGTGTCCGGATTGTGCCGGTGGAGTAAAGCAATGCTTCCGATAAAGTTGTTTTTCCGGCGTCGACATGTGCGAGCATACCGATAACGACATGATTCATACAAATTCTCCTATTCTGAAGGTGCATTGCGGGTGCTGTGTTTACGATTACTCCGGGCACGGAACAATGCCAGTGCCGTACATGCAAGTAAGATGCCTACGGAATCCACCAGTACATCTACCGGTGTGCCGCAACGGCCCGGTACAAAGCTTTGATGAAACTCATCCGCCCCGGCACAGATTACACTGAGCAAAAAGGCCGGAAGCAGGTACCGCAGAAGAAAAAGAGTTCCGGTTTCGAATCCGGATTTTCGCGGAAGCCAAATCCGAAGCGGAAGAAAAATGCAAAGTGTCAGAAGAAAATACTCCGTGATATGAGCGGCTTTTCGGACAAAAAACTGCATGGACTCCGCGCGGGAAGCAAAGGCCGAAGCGGACAGTTCCAGTGAAAAAACGCGGTCCGCAAAGGACAGGAGAGCACAACAAACACGGTAACTGAGGGAACCGGAAGTAGGGCCGTCCTGGGCGGAAAAACGAAATATGAAAAGCAACATCAAGACCGCCGGGACGACGGAAAGGTATCGAAGTATTTTTTTCATGGGGACCTCACGATAAAGAGTGCTCCCGCTGTCGTGTGATTAGGACAAGCACCGGAGCACTCTTTGGATTCAAAGTTAAAATAAATGTCGCAAACTACTTAAATACGGCCTGTAAGAAATTGTATAAGCCCGGACGGATGGCAGTTGCGTTATGCTCGGCCTCCGGAATTTCGAACCAGGTATGAGGCACCTGATTGGTTTCCAGAATGTTGTGGTAGCCTAACGGAAACTGTCCGACGGTACCGTCCTTGCTGCCGCAGCAAACCATAACCAGCTTTGCGGCATAGTCCTTGCCGGCGAAGGTCATCTCGTGCTCCTGCATCTGGCCCGGATGGGTCATGGCCCAGTCCTGTGCCGGAGTGGCACCCGGAGCCGGAGCGATGGCACCGATGTAGTTAAATAAATCCGGTCTGGTGAAACCGATAAACAGAGATTCGCGGCCGCCCATGGAAAAGCCTGCGATTGCCTGATGATCGCGGTCGGTATAAACGGAATATTTGCCTGCAATAAACGGCATTAAATCCGTAACTAAGTCATTGATAAAATTGTCGTAGGGCTGAACTGCTTCTAAGTTAAAGGCCGGCTGCTGATTCGGGTCGGAAGAGGCATACATATGCGGTAACACGACTACCATTTCTTCCGCAAGACCGTCTGCGGTGAGATTTCCGAGGAGTTCCAAAAGCTTGCGGTCACCGTCCCGGAGGTGAACATATTCGTCGCCGAAAATACCGTGCAACAGATAAAGAACCGGGTATTTTTCGGAAGCGTCGTAGTTCGGGGGAAGTATCACATTAGCTCCTCTGTTAAGGCCGGTAGTGGTGGAAAAATAGGTTTCGTGAACCACTTCAGGATAAGTAACATTGTCTCTTTTTTCGCAGGAAGAAAGAGGACACTCGGTTTCAATCGTAATACCGTTCATAATCATAGTCGGCACCTCCTGTTTTTTTGAAGAAAACCTCTCATATATGATACATATTTACTAAATAGTATATCATATTTGCGGAGTGTTGGCAAATGGTTTACATATAGGAATGACCTTTCCTTTGTGAAAAACGCAATTGTTTTTAGAAAGAGTACATAAGAAAATGAATATTTTTATTGCAACCTAATTCAATTCGTGGTATGATAACAATGGATATTTATTGAAAGGAAGCGTAAATATGTTAGCAGAAGCAATGGTGGAGCTTGGAAAGAAGCGTTCCACAATCAGAGAGATTTTTGAATACGGCAACCAGCGTGCCAAAATTGTAGGCAGAGAAAATATTTTTGATTTCAGTATCGGTAATCCGAATGTACCGGCTCCGGAGACGGTAACGAAGACGTTACTTGATATCATTCAGTCCGAGAATCCGGCGGTGCTTCACGGGTATACCAGTGCCCAGGGTGCGGACTTTGTACGTGATGCGATTTCAGCGTCCATTAACCGCAGATTCGGTACGAACTTTACGAAGGACAATCTGTACATGACTGTAGGTGCGGCAGCAGCCATCAGTATTGTATTTAAGGCACTTACGGTGCCGGGAGACGAGTTCATCGTATTTGCACCGTTCTTCCCGGAGTATCAGTGCTTTATCGAAAAGGGAGCAGGCGCAAAGTGTGTGATTGTACCGGCGGATACCGAGAGCTTTCAGATTAATTTCGAGGAATTCGAAAAGCGTATCAATGAAAAGACCAAGGGTGTTGTTATCAATTCTCCGAACAATCCGTCCGGTGCGGTGTATTCCGAAGAGACGATAAAGCGTCTGACGGCGCTTCTTGCGGAAAAGGAGAAGGAGTACGGTCATGCCATCTACCTGATTTCCGACGAGCCGTATCGTGAAATTGCTTATGACGGAGTGGAGATTACGTATGTGACCAAGTATTACAAGAATACCTTTGTATGCTATTCCTACAGTAAGTCTCTTTCTTTGCCGGGCGAGCGTATCGGTTACATTGTGGTACCGCGGGAGATGGAGGACTGGCAGGATGCTTATGCTGCGGTTTGCGGTGCGGGCAGAATTCTCGGTTATGTAAATGCTCCGAGTATGTTCCAGCGTGTGGCGGCAAAGTGTGCCGAGGAGACAGCGGATATTTCCATTTATCAGAAGAACCGCGATTTGTTATACGAGGGTATGACCTCCTTTGGGTATAATGTAGTAAAGCCGCAGGGTGCATTTTATTTGTTCCCGCAGGCATTGGAGGCTGACGAGAGAGCTTTTTGTGAGCGTGCGAAGAAGTATGATTTGCTTTTGGTTCCGGGTACGGATTTCGGATGTCCGGGCTTCCTTCGTATTTCCTACTGTGTAAAGACCGAACAGGTGGAGCGTGCGCTTCCGTTATTTGAGAAGCTGGCGAAGGAGTACGGCAAGTAGATTCTTTCGTTATGGGAGCTTGCGTAATTTGTGATGCCGCAAAGCGCTTTGTGAGGAATGCAGAGAGGATATCATATGGAAAATAAGACAGCGTTAGACCGCTTACTGGCTGTTATCACAAGGCCGAAAGTATATATCCAGACACACAATTATCCGGACCAGGATGCGCTGGCCAGCGCCTACGGATTGCAGGAATTGTTAAGATTCAAGGGAATCGAGGCCGTGATTTGTTATCAGGGCGAAATTGATAAAGCCAATACAATTTCCATGACGGAGGCTTTGGGGCTTCAGCTGTATGATGTGGATGATTTGCAGATACAGCGAGAGGACGAGATTATTCTTGTGGACGGTCAAAAGGGCAATGTAAATCTGGAAGAGCAAATCGGAGAAGAAATTGCGTGTATTGATCATCATCCGATGCAGGATACGGATAGTTACCGCTTTTTCGATATTCGTAAAGTGGGCGCGTGCGCCACGTTGATTGCGGAGTATTTCTTTGAAAATGAGATACCGGTAAGTCAAAAGGTGGCTACGGCATTGGTTTACGGAATTAAGATGGATACCGCGAATCTGATGAGGCAGACCACCCCGGAGGACGTAGATATGTTCTGTGCCATGTACAAAAAGGCCGACATTGAAATGATCCGGTTGTTTGAAAGCCATTCGCTGATTCTGACAGATTTGGATGCATACCGAGAAGCTCTGAAGGATTTGAAAATCTATGGAAAAAATATCGGTGTGGCCAATGTGGGTGCGGATTGTTCCGAAGCAATGATGGGAACGTTGTCGGATTTTATTATGTCCTTGGATGTGGTTCAGTTTTCCGTGGTATATTCCTATCGTGCCGGAGGGTTGAAGCTTTCGGTAAGAAGCGAACGGGCAGAGGCGGATGCCGGAGTGATTGTCCGGAAGGCGCTTTCCGGATACCCGGGAGGCGGAGGCGGACATGCCGGTATGGCAGGAGGCTTTGTGGCAGGGCTTGGCGAGAGTCAGGCGGATGAAGCGGAATATATAATTACGGAACGTTTTATTAAATTGGTGACGGAGTGTTTGGAACAGTGAAACGACGGGACATTCCCGTTAGAAAGAAAAGGAAAAAGGATTTAGTCAGAAGAGGAGGATGCGTATGAAGCCGGAAGCAGTATTTCCGAATATCGGAAAGTCAAAGTTGTTGTTTCAGACCCCTGCAGTCGGATTAAATAAGGAGCAGTGTCCGATTGTAAGAGAGAACGGATATGCTTTGCCGCAGTTTATCTTTTGCGTAGAGGGAGAAGGAGTGCTGGAAACGGAAGGAAAAGTGTTTCAGTTAGAGCAGGGAAGTGTGTTCTTCCTTCCGGAAGGCCGGGAGCATCGTTATTACGGCAAAGGGAAGTGGGTGACCAGCTGGATTCATCTGGCGGGTGAAGGAATGCCGCAGGCTTTGGAATGCATGGGAATTAAAGATGCTACCGTGTTAAACGGTATGGACACGTCCCGTTTTGAACGTATCATGCGTCAGATTTTGACGGAGTTAAAGAATGATCGTTTAAACGGTATGGAGCGCAGTTCGGTGCATATTTACGATCTTTTGATGGAGTTCTATATGTTACAGCATGAGCTGGCACAGCCGCAGACCAAGGGCAAGCAGAGATTGCTTCCTCTTTTGGATTATATTGACGAGCATATTACGGAGCAGATGACACTGCAGGATTTGGCAGCGGTTTTGAATATTACGCCGCAGCATTTGTGTCGTACATTTAAAGAGGCATTTTCCATGCGCCCGTTTGAGTATATTACGAGACGCAGAATCCAGATTTCCAAGCGTTATCTGGCAGACCGCAGCATGAAAATCGCAGCGGTGGGGCAGATGGTCGGTATCCGTGATGTCAGCTATTACTGCTACAATTTTAAGCGTTTGGAGGGAATTACGCCGAACGAATTCCGGGCACAGAATTTCTAAATCGGAATAACCATGAGGGATGAGTTTTTCGGGGAGACAGGAGGAAAGAATTATGGATTTTCGAAAGCGTCTTGTTGTAATGTTTATGATTATGACGCTGTTTCCGATACTTCTTCTTGTAAGCTTCGGATTTATCATTATCAACTATCAGACCAATGTGATGCAGCAGGCCTATGAAACGGAAGTAAATACGCTGCAGGCGTTACAGAATCCGGTACAGGTGTTGAACCGCCTGACCCGGGGCATTTATAATGAGCTGAAGACAGAGGCAGGAAAGAATCCGGATGCGTTACTGGACACAGAGTATTTGACATCGATTAACGAAAGCCTGGAGAAACGGCAGGCTTTTCTGGTGGTGCAAAAGGGAGATTCCCTTGTTTATTGCGGAAACGATGTTTTGTATGAGATGGTGCGGGATTCTTTGCCGGAATACGGTTCCTATGATACCGATGTGGACGGAGGTTTGTATGTCAACGGAAGGATTCCTTATTTGGTAAAACAACAGGACTTTCTTTTTTCGGATGAGGAGCCGGGCAGTTTTTATATTGTTTCGGATGTAAACAGACTGATGCCCCAGACGAAGAATTCTTTGATACAGGCTATCGGCTCGGTGGTGATTGTGTTCCTGGTAACCGGAATTTTTTTGATAATCTGGATGTATGCGGGAATCATGAAACCGATTAATAAACTGAAACAAGCTACAAGACGGGTAAAAGAGGGAGATTTGGACTTCCGGCTGGAAAAGACCGGTGAGGATGAAATCGGAGAGCTGAGTGCCGATTTTGAGGAGATGCGTGCTCATCTGAAAACGGAAATCGATACCCGGATTCAGTACGAGGAAGATTTGCGTACTTTAATCGGTAACATTTCTCATGATTTAAAAACTCCGTTGACTACCATAAAGGGTTATGCGGAGGGAATGATGGACGGTGTGGCGGATACGCCGGAAAAACAGGAAAAGTATCTGCGTACCATACGGAGTAAGGCAGAAGATATGACTCGTATGGTGGAGGAGCTGGGGCTGTACACGAGGATAGATTGTAAGTCCTATCCGTATCATTTTGAAAAAGTCCGGCTGAAGGAGTTCTTTGCGGATTGCATCGAAGAAGACGAGCCGGAGCTGGAGCAGAAAAACATAAAAATTGTG
>JAFTPY010000255.1 GCA_017463035.1 Lachnospiraceae bacterium | reverse complement strand
TGTAAGGACGAACAGGGAAACGAACAATCACTTTCGGAAGAGGTGAGAGAGAAGGTTGCCCGTTTGTCTTCCTTGGCGGATAAGGCTTCTTATAAGTTGGTGTTTGATTGTTTTCAGTATGAGTTTCCGATGGAACCGGCAGGAACTCCGTCATTGTCGATTCCGGAGACTGAATTGGAAGGATGCAATCTTACCCGCTTAAGGGCGATACTCACGGTACTGGAAGAGAAGAAGTATTATCCGGATCACGCGGAGTTTTATAAGGAACTGATGAGTTACAAAGAGCAGTATTCCACGACGGACAGCAGGCTTTCGGAGCTGGTAAACAGGATGTCCAAAGAGGAGGGAGTACTTTCCACGGAGGAGACAAGCCATTGTCGTTATTGTGAGTATAAGGATTTGTGCGGAAAAGGAAAGGCGGTGGTATAGATGGATGCAAAGGAAAAGCTGATCCGTGACACGTTGTGATTGAAGCTGCCGGGCGCGGGACGTAAAAACTACAGTGTAAAGGCCGGTGCCGGCGGCGGTAAAACAACACTGCTCAGTCAGCGTATCTGTAACCAGCTTCTGTTAGGAACCCCTATTGAGGAGTTTGTGATCATTACCTATACAAACGCAGCGGCAGCGGAATTGCGGGAAAAAATCACAGTGCGGTTGCAGCAGCTTATCCGGGAGGGGATTCCGGATGCGTTGCAGAGGGAGAACGCAGGAAAAGCACTGAATACTGTTGAGCTGATGCAGGTATCTACCATTCATGCCTTTTTGTTTAAGCTGCTTCGGGAGAATGCCTTTGAATCAGGTGTTGTGACGGATGCGAAAATGTTGGAGGACTTCGAGGATCGGGCAAGGCGGACGAAGTTTTTTGATGCATGGTATCACATGCATTTTGATGAGATGAAGGCATTTGCCACGGATTGGGTGCTTTCCACGTCAAGAGGATATAAAACCGACCATACGAGAGAAGTATTTGAGAATATGTTCCATGACCTTGCGAATGTGCGGGAGGAGGTCGTTTACGATACTTCGGACCATTCCGCAGCGTTAGCAAAGGAAGCGAAGGATTATGTGACGTATTGGCTGCCGGTACTCAGGAATTTCAAGTCGGAATTTATCAATAATCAGCCGAGGAAAAAAGATAAGGCGGGAACGCCGTACAAATGGTTAAAGGGGCCGCAGGAGATTATCGATGCCATCTCTTTGACGGAAGGCCGGAATGCGTGCGGGATAGAGGAAGCATGTATCTTGTCAAAGGCACTTTCCGGTATAAAGAAGATCGTAGATAAGGGAGATAACTTTTATTACAACGGATTAGAGCCGAATTGGAAATTGAGCAGCGTTATACCGGATTTTTCGGGCGGAGAATTGGACTGGAACTTTACTCTGTTTTACGAGGAGTTTGTTGTAAATGCGGAAAAGGCAGCGAAGGTTGTGGAATACGTGTGCAAGATGCGGGAGGAATATCAGAAGCAAATTGATGAGGAGACACGGGTGCTGTCCAATGACGATATTTTGTACCGGGCGGAGAAGCTGCTAACGGAGCATCCGGAGGTTTTGAAGAAGCTTAAGAAGCGTTATACAAAGATTTATGTGGACGAGTTTCAGGATACCACCGGAGTTCAGACCGGGATTATTAAGCTTCTTTCCGGAGGATACGGGGACGATGTTACCGAGAATGTATTTGCAGAGGATAAGCTTTTGGTGGTTGGAGACCCGAAGCAGTCCATTTATCGATTTACGGGTGCGGAAAAAGCGGTCTATGATGCCATGGACCGGTTGATGAAGGAACTTCCGGATACGTTGGCGGAGTCGGTGAGCTTAGATACCAATTTTCGTTCCAATCGTAAGGTGGTTGACTGGGTAAATCATAGCTTCGGCCGGTTGATGGGCAGCGAGTATGGCCCGATGAATACGGACTGGGTAGTAACGGAGCAGAAGGCGCTTCACGGTGTGTATCGCTATGTTCCTCAGCCGAATGTCGCTGCCGGAGGGAAATCCGATGGCTATAGTTTACAGAATGATGTAGATGCGGTATGCGGGCTGGTAAAGCGTCTGGTTGGAAATAAGCAGTGCTTTATTGAGAAGAGTGCACGGAACGCGGACGGAACCTTCGGCACGCCGGAGCTTGCTTCGATTCAGTATTCCGACATTATGATCATTTGCAAGAATACCACACATATGTCGGACTATGTGGAACGGTTCGCCAGAGAAGGAATTCCGGTAAATGTACAGGGCAGATTTAAAATAACAGACGATGTGGTGATGCGGAATTTTGTTCTTCTGGCAGAGTGTTTTGCGGGCTACAAGAATAAAAAGAAACGGATTACCGCTGCACAAATTTTGTTGGGGGAAGACATAACCGGTGTTGATAAAAGTACGCTGGAGGCGGAGGAAGGGGAACTTCGCAGCTTGAGAAAGCAGTTCAGAGACAACCAAATGGATTGTGCCGCGATTTTGCAGTATTTGCTGGCTCACGAGGAACTTTATTTGCCGAAGGGAGAAGTACAGGCGACGGAGAGAGTCAGATCCTACAGAATCCGGCTGCATCAGATGGTTGAAACTTGTCTCGGGAAAAACGAAGGTGATTTATCGGAGGCGGTTTGCTTGCTGCGGGAGTATCTGAACAACGACGTGAGACGGGAGATTCCGCTGGAAAGCAATGAGAATGCCGTACGGTTGATGAATGCCCACCAGTCAAAAGGCCTGACGGGGCAGATTGTGATTATTGCGGACCGCAGTACAGAGGAAAAGTACAGATACAGCGGATTTAAGAAGGCGGGAAAGTATTATCCGGCGGTAAGCTATAAAGCAAATTCCTTCGGAGCATATGAGCTGATACCGTCTTACGGGTATGATAAAGCAATGCTTGAACAGGTATACCGGGAGGAAAAGGAAGAGGCATTACGGCTTCAGTATGTGGCGGCAACAAGAGCGGCCCATGCCCTGATTATTATGCCGGTTGCGGGTAAGGCAAAGAATGTGTGGTTTACCGCGCCGGAGTACGGGTACGACAGTCTTACGGATATTAATCTGTGGCTACAGGAAAGGGAAGCGGACACTGCAGAGTATGGTGTTGTTGCGGCGGATGCCGGGGCAACACATGAGACAGTAACTCTTGCGGAACTGGAAGAGAACCTGACAAGGGCAGATAAGGAACGGCAGGCAGCGGCACAGATGGTGAGCATTACGCCAAGCGGTCTGGAACCGAAGGGCGTTACCGGTTATTCTCACGGGGAGGAAGGTTATGTGAAGGAAAACAGACCGAGTGCCAATATCTTTGGTTTGGTAATGCATCGTATCTATGAATTGGTTGCGGTCCGGTATGAACGTATACGGAATCTTTCCGATGCGGAGCGGGAGCCGCTTGCGGAACGGATGATAAATCAGGCTCTGATTGAACAGGAGGAAGAACTGCGAAGAGAGGATAAGCCGGAAGAATTTATGGCATATCTGAAACCGTTAATGTTACAGTATCTTCGTACCGTGCTGGAAGCGATTTTTGAAAATGCGGAAGAGATTTATCCGGAATATTCCTTTAGTTTTTATGTGCCGGAGGAGGAACGGGAGCTGTTTATAGCGGAGTTCGGACACTATTTGGAAAAAGCAAAGGTGGAAATCCGGGACGGTTCCGGACCGATATGGGTGAACGGACAGGCGGATCTGGTGGTAAAGCAAAAGGACGGAAACGTTAAGGTATATGACTACAAGTCTGATGCCATGAACGGAAAGCCGAAGGATTTATTTGAAAAGGCGCTGGAGGAAAAGTACGAGGGACAGCTGGCGTTGTATCGCTATGCCATCGGAAAGGCCTTCGGTGTAGAGAATGTGGAGACGGAATTGATACATCTTTACAGGTAAAAAGGAAGGGGACTTGCGGTTGCAGGTCCCCGATGTATTACTGTGTAAATTTCAGATTGTAATCCAGTATCGTTTTCAGCGTGTAGTTGTCCGTGGACGCAAGGGGAAGCGGAAGCTCCTCTTCAAAGGAATCATCGGTCAACAGTGTGAGGGCGAACAGATTGGCGTCACGCTCTACTTCGGTATGTACGTTTTTACTCGTATTTGCGAAGCAGTTAAGGGTTTCGCTATGGAGCAGGGCATGTCCCAGTTCGTGGGCACACAGGATTTTCTTTGAAAAGGCTGTGTACGCGTCGTTTATGGTAATATGGGTAGGATAGTTCTCTACCTTAGTGGTTTGAGCAGTGAAGCCCGGAAGACACTTTTTCAAAAACGTCACACGGATGCCGAAGTATTCCGCAATGGCAAACGGGTCGTTGGTATGTCGTGCTTCCTTTAAGTCCTTTGCATATTTTATCACGTGTTTTGGATTCATCCTATCATCTCCGTTGGGTAATATTCTGGTACTTGTAGCTTACAAGCTTTAACTGTTGGAGCATTTCGTTCGCAAACTCTACAATGGTCTCTTCGCTCATGCTTTCCGGGTCATAGCTACCGTATGCGGCAAGGGTAGGAGTTTTTAAAATAAACTCGATGGCATCCTGGGCGTTATGAAACTCCGTCGGCAACGGAGCGCGTTCCTCTGCGGACGGCATGGTATTTCCCATAAGCTCTGCCGGTGTAACATCAAGGAGAATGCAAAGCTGGTCAAAGGTTTTTACCGGGATTTTCTCTATGGAAGAATCCTCATAACGATAAAGGGTGGTTTTGGACACCCCCAGTTCCTTCGCCAGATATTCCACGGAAATTCCCTTTTTCTTTCGGATTTCTTTTATTCGTTCACCGATGGACATAAGTCACCTGCCTTTTTCAATCTGACCCCATTATAAAACATTTTTTGCAAAAATGCAACTGGGTGTTGACAAAAAGTTGCAAATACGCTATAAAAGAATTAAGAGTTGCAGAAATGCAACAAACAAAATTGCAAAAATGCGAACGGAGGGTGTCGGTATGTTGGAAATTTTATGTGAAGGAACAAAAAACGGACCGATGATTAAGGTAATCGGAGTGGGCGGCGGAGGAAACAATGCCCTGGACCGGATGATGGAAGCCAATCTGTCCGGTGTACATTACATAGCGGTAAATACGGATGCACAGGTACTTAGTATGTGTCACGCGGAGACTAAAATACAAATCGGAAAGAAACTGACAAAGGGGTACGGAGCCGGTGCAGACCCGATTGTGGGGGAAACGGCCGCCACGGAGAATGAGGAGGAAATCAGGCAGGCAATCGAAGGGGCGGATATGTGTATTGTTACCTGCGGCATGGGAGGCGGAACCGGTACGGGAGCGGCACCGGTCATTGCAAAGCTTTGTAAGGATGCCGGTATTCTTACGGTGGCAGTGGTGACAACGCCCTTCTCCTTTGAAAACACGCCCCGAATTGTGGCGGCAAAAAACGGTGTGGAGAAGTTACAGGAAGTGGTGGATACTTTACTTGTGATACCGAATGATAAGTTAATCGGTCTGTCGGATAAGGCACTTTTACTGGAGGATGCCTTTCTGGTGGCAGATTCCGTGTTACGATATACCATAGAGGGAATCACAAATATTGTAAGTAACCGGGGAACGGTAAATCTGGACTTCAACGACCTGCGGACCACTCTTTTAAACAAGGGAACCGGTCATTTGGGAATCGGTACCGTGGATGTGGGCGAGCCGCTTATCGAGGCTGTGAAGCAGGCAATCAATTCTCCGATGTTGGAAACCACCATCGAAGGTGCGGAGAATCTTTTGATCAATACCAGCGGCAAAGTGAATGTTATGGCATTGAACGACGCAATCAGCTATGTAAAGGAGATTGCGGGCAGTAAGGTAAATATTATTTGGGGAACCGTGACACAGAAGGACTACGACGAGGACAAGGTGGTGGTGACCTTAATCGCAACGGGTATGGCCAGGGAAAAGAAGATGCCGGAAGCAAAGAGAGCGGAGCAAAAAAGGCCGGAGCTGCCGCCGTTTATGAGAATGACCTCCGGAGAATGGGTGGAGCCGGCAGAGTATATTACAAGGAGACCGGACAAAGAAAAAGAGATAGAGATACCGCCGTTTTTAAAGAACCATCGAAGAGAGAGGTGACCGAAATGAATATAAATGCGGTAAAAGACGCTATGCCGCCGGAGGAAGAGTCCCATCACGATCATGGACATGATTTTGCTTCTGTGGTGGAATTCTTATTGGGGAAGCCGGACTATTTTTCAATAGACGGGTTTGAAGAATATTATAGTTCGCAGGAACGTAAAATGCTTGCGGAGCTACAGAGAAAGTTGGATATCCCGGGGAGCGGGGAATAGCCGACACAGGAAGATTTGCAAAATGATACCGCCGGTATAATTTACAAACAGAATCTTTTATGAATTGACACTGGAAAGAGACGGAGGTCCGTGGTATGATAGAAGGTGTAGGATGAAATAAAGGAGTTTGATTGAAATGATAAGGATACTGTTTGTATGCCACGGCAATATCTGTCGTTCCACCATGGCCGAAAGCGTCATGACCCATTTGGTGAGACAAGCTCAATTAGAGCATATGTTTGAAATCAATTCTGCGGCCACAAGCCGGGAGGAAATCGGCAACTCCCCCCACTACGGGACGGTGAATGAGCTTAGGTATCGCGGCGTGCCGGTGGTGCCCCACCGGGCGGTGCAGATGACAAAGGCGGATTATGAGTATTATGATTACTTAATCGGCATGGATACGGCCAATATCCGTAATATGAACCGCATTGCGGACGGAGACCCGGATGGGAAGATTTATAAGCTGCTTTCATTTGCGGGGGAGAGCTTTGATGTGGCGGACCCGTGGTATACCGGGGATTTTGCATCCACATACCGGGATGTATTAAAGGGATGCCAGGCTTTGCTTGAACAGTTGAAGGAGAAGGGAGTAACAAAATGATTTGTAAAAAGTGTGGGAGCCATGTGGCAAAGGGTGAGAGATATTGCGGAAATTGCGGAGAAGGTGTCGGAATGAGCAATACCGCGTATCGTGTGGTCCAGGAGGTAAAAAAGGCGGTTACCGGTAAGGATGACTGTATTCTGAAGACCTTTGCGGCGATTTTGGCAGGCGGTCACATTCTCATTGAGGATGTGCCGGGTGTGGGAAAGACGACACTTGTGATGGCTTTTTCCAAGGCGCTTTCCTTGGAAACACGACGGATGCAGTTTACACCGGATGTTATGCCGGCGGATATTCTCGGTTTTAATATGTATCAAAAGGCAACCGGACAGTTTGAATATTATCCGGGAGCCATTATGTGTAATTTGTTTCTGGCGGATGAGATTAATCGTACCTCACCGAAGACCCAGTCGGCACTCCTTGAGGTAATGGAGGAGGGCATGGTGACGGTGGACGGTGTGAGCCGGAAGGTGCCGGAGCCCTTTGTGGTGATGGCGACCCAGAATCCGAAGGGCAGTGCGGGGACCCAGCTTTTGCCGGAGTCGCAGCTTGACCGTTTTATGATTTGTATGAGTATGGGCTATCCGGAGCTTTCCGATGAGGTGGCAATTTTGAAAGGGAAAAGCGGTTCCGAACGGGAAGAAGTCCGTCCGGTGTTAAGCAGAGAGCAGTTGCTTCAGGTAAAGGAGCAGGTGGACGCGGTACAGGTAAGCGATATGCTGTATACCTATGTGGCCACGTTGTCGGCGAAAACCAGAGAGCATGCTTATATTGATCTGGGCCTCAGCCCAAGAGGGTCCATTGCGACGATTCGTATGGCAAAGGCCTGGGCGTATCTGCAGGGCAGGGACTATGTTTTGCCGGAGGATGTGGTGAGTATTTTCCTTGATGTGGCAAAGCACCGTATTGTGTTGAATACGAAGGCAAGAGTGGCGCATGTGACGGCAGCGGGAGTGCTGGAGGAGGTTTTGGCGCAGACAAAGCAGCCGGCATCCTATATGAAGAGGGATGAGTATCGTGGGTAGTTTTATCGGATTGGGAGTGAGTACCGGGGTTACCTGGTATCTTGCAATGGCCTATGAAAGTACAGAGCTTATGTTGCTTGTATATTTGCAGGCAGCCCTTTTTGTGTTAGCTTTTTTTGCGGTATGGTACCGGAAGTTTACGATTTCCGTGTCGATTACGGTTCCGGTAGAAATTGCGGAGCCGGAGAAACAGTGTCTTGTAAAGCTGATAACAAAAAATAAAGGATTCCTCCCTCTGATGCGGATGGAGGTGCTGCTTGTGACAGAGGATTTGTGTACCGGTGACAGGAAAAAGGCCTGGGTAAAGCTTGCCGATGTTCCGAGAGGCGAGGGGAGCTTTGTACGTATGGTTTCCTTTACCGGAACAGGTACTTACCGTTTGCGTCCGAAAAAGGTGCGGGTTTATGATTTTACCGGATTGTTTTCGGGAAAAAAACGCGGCAAATCCGAGGCGCTTATTCAGGTAATGCCGAGGCTTCATGACATTCCGGTTCGGTTAAGCCAGACAGTACGGAATTTTTACGGAGAAGCGGATATTTACGATGAACATACACCGGGGCATGACAACAGTGAGTTGTTTTCTGTGCGGGAGTACCGGAAGGGTGACCGGTTGCAGAATATTCATTGGAAACTGACCGCGAAGCAGGAAGATTTGATGGTGAAGGAACATTCTCTGCCGAAGGCATGCCCGGTGGTGTTTTTTCTGGGGTATCATCGGAAAAAGAGAGAACGAAAGCCGGAACGGATGCTGGCCTATTTGGAGGCGGTTGCCGGTCTGTCTTTTTCCATGATGGATGCCGCGTGTCCGCATTACGTGGTCTGGTATGATGAAACGGAGCAGGATATTGTACGGCACAGAGTGGATACAGAGGAGAGCTTTTTTATGTTTCTCGGAATATTGATGGGGCTTCACTGGAGAGAACAGAAGGAGGATATGAAAGCCCGGTACCGGGTGAAATACCGGATGGAGACTTATGTCTGGGCACTGTCTTTGGATGAGACGCTGGTATTAAAGAAAGAGGATGAGACGGTGGCGAAGCTTTCCGTAAAGGAGCTTGCAAAGTCTTTGGAACAGACGGAACTTGTCTTATAGAAACGGGTGGAATGAATGAAACGAAAAAGGGAGATACGATGGAGTGCATCCGTCGGCGTACAACAATTTCATAGATCTTTGGTGGGAGAACTGTCCCTCTTTTTGTTGTGTACGCTGTTGTTTTTCGGAGCAGCCGGTGGGATGCTGCGGAGTGTGTTTGAATGGGAAATTTTAACGGCCGGGATGTTACTCCGGGTCGCTGTTGTTGCGCTCTTGGTCAGTATTTCGGTGGAGGTGACCCGGGGGCTGAAGCCTTTTTGGGGGAAGCTGGTGCGGGGCGGAATCGGTGTTGTCGGCTTGCTCGGCTTTTTCTTGTACTTGTGGAAGACAGAGCAGGGACAGGCGGTACTTGACGGTCTTTTTGCGATTGCAAATGTTTACCTGAATCGGTGGAACGCGTATTTCAATATGTCGCTTCGGTGTGCGGCGGGGGATTTTGACGAGATCCTTACGGCACTGGAGTTTGGGCTGACGCTACTTTGCTTTTTGTTTGTGTGGTGGGCAAGAATCTCCAAACGGGCGTGGGTGCCGTGCTTGGTTCCGTTTTTTGTGTTATTGGCGGAATTGTTGGTAGGAGAGGCACCGGAGGACTTAAGTCTTTTGGTGGCGGCAGCGGGATTTTTCTCGGTAAATGCAGCCGGATATGGTCGAACGGAGTTTGCGGCCGCGCCGGATAAGTACGGAAGTGTACGGGAGAACGGGCGGTATCGGCAGTTTTTCTGGATCGTTGTGTGTATCGGCGTGTTTCTCCTTTGCGCAGGCGTAAGAACCGCAGGCTCGACTCCGGCAGCGGATACCGTAGAAAACGGGAGAAATAAGCTGGAACGAAAAAATAAAGAGATTCTTCAATCCATAACCGACTGGACCGGTTGGCAGGAGGTCAATGTGGCCAAGTCTGTGGAAAGAGCAATCGAAAAGCTTTTGCATAAAAAAGAGATTGAAACAAAAAGCAGCCCGGAGTCCAATTTTGCCCGCTTGGATAATGAAACACCGGAGTATGAAGAAGTGACGGTACTGAAGCTGGCCATGGATAAGAAGCCGAAATACGGTGCGTATCTGATTGGATTCTACGCCGACAACTATGACGACGGGGTATGGGATACGGATGTGGAAGCCTTCGAGAAAGCTTGTAAAAAGGCAGGTTATGACCCGGAGACGGTTTCAAAAGAGATCCTTTCTCTGGCACCGGACAGAGTGGCGGAATACTACGGGAAGGAGAATTTGTCCGATTTTTCCTGGCGGGGAATCGGCGGTACCGTACAATACGCAAAGGCAAATTTGATTAAAACTTTTCTTCCGTATTTTGTGGAAGTGACCGATGAGAGAGTACGGACAGAAGGCGATGGCAGATATGTGAAGGAGAAAAGCGCTACCAAGGTGGACTTTACCCTTTGGAACTATGATGTGGACGGAATCATAGCGATTGTGTTCCGGGAAGAAAATAAGGAAAACGTCCGGTCGAAAGAAGCGTGGGAACTGTGGTATGAGGAGTATGTGAAGGAGCATTATCTTGCCGTACCGAAGGGGATGAAACAGGTCGAAAAGGTGGCAGAGGAGGTCCGAAAACGGAAGCAGAACTATTTCAGTATCGAAGGGAAGTATTCCGTGAATTTCGATCGCTTGAATAAGGCTTATCAAGTGGCGGCCTGGATGAGGGAAAATACCTCGTACAGTTTGGAGTTACCGAAATTGCCGAAGGGGAGCGATCCGGTGGAGTATTTCCTCGGAACAAGCAGGCAAGGGTATTGTATGCATTATGCCAGTGCTTCCGCCATGATTTTGCGAGAGCTGGGAGTGCCGGCAAGATATGTGTCCGGCTATGTGGCCGGGAACTATTGGCAGGACGGGACAACCATGAAATTCGAAGCGGTGGTAAAGGATAGTGCAGCCCATGCCTGGGTAGAAATTTATCTGGAAGGCTTCGGCTGGATTCCGGTGGAGGTAACAGCGGGGTACAGTGTATCGCCCAGAAGAGAAATCGTATATGAACAAACAGAAACCGGAAATTATCAGGTGGTTCAGAAGGAGTGGATAGAAGGAAGCAATCCGGGCTTTGGAGATGTCGTACCGTTTGTTACACCGAAGCCGACAGCTACGCCGGAACCGACAGTGACATCGTCTCCGGAGGGGAATGACACGGACCGGAAGGATGACGAGGAAGACAGTAGTATATCTCAGACAGGCGGTGCCGAGGGACCGGAAGCGTCCGGAGAGGAATCACCGGAGGAGAATCCGAAGGAGGATCAGTTGCAGGAAAAGGAGAAGGATACGGAGGAAAACGGGCAGACTTTGAAGAATGTCGGGAAGATGCTGGTTTCATTGCTTGGCTGTGCGGCGGGAATTTGTCTGATGCTTGTGTTGCTTTCCGCTTGTGGTGTATTCCGAAGAATTTCCTGCGGGGCAGAGGAACGAAAGCTTTCGAAGCGGAAGATTTTTGGCGGTAACCGGCAGAAAATCAAGCTTTGGAACCGGATGCTGTACCGGAAGCTTTATGCCAAGGGAAAATTTCGGAAAAAGTATGTCTGGGACGAAGAATACGAAGCGGTACTGAAAAAGTACGGAGCAATGCTTTTGCCGGAGGAATTGGAGCGGTATATGTATTTGGTAAAGGCTGCGGCATTTTCGAATTTGACGTTTACGGATGAGGAAGCGGAGTTTTGTAAGCGGGTTTATCAAAGAATCGTATATGAGGGGAAGAAAGGCGGGCAGCCGGAGGGAAATGCTGAAAGGTAATTTCGCCGGAAGTGAGAGAGGATAAATGAGAACGGAAAAAGGCGCAGGAAAATCCTGCGCCTTTTTCCAGCCATCTCCTATGTACTTTCACCGGGCTTTTGTGATAGGATAGCCATGTGGCGGGGAACCCGTACCATATAGGGGAAATGTGTAACAGGATGGAGAGTCAGAAAGGAGAAACTTATGAGAAAAGCAGGCGTATGTGCAATTGCGGCAGCGCTGTTAATTGCAACGGGAGGCGTATCGGAAGCGCAGGCAGCGATGATTCCGGTAAACGGAACGAAAGTGGATTGCAGTACAGTAGAGGAATTAAAGGATAAGCTACAACAGATGAACGGCTGTGAAAACATTTGGGAGCTTCTTTCCAAG
>JAFTPY010000254.1 GCA_017463035.1 Lachnospiraceae bacterium | reverse complement strand
TGCCTTGGAGGTATGTGATACCATGCGGGAGCAGACGGTGTCGGAGGAGACTTTGGCAACTCACAAAGCCTTGATTCGCACCGAGGCGATTTTGTCCAAGGAAAGCGTGCAAAGCCGCATGGAGGGGAACGGTAGAAGTGTTCTGCTCCGGGGAAGAGTGGTTTCTCAGGAGGAAGAGTTGAAATACATTGAAGCGGTAACGGTAGAGGATATACGGGAGTTTGCAAGGCAAGTGCTTTGTCCGGAGAAGATGAGTGTGTGTCTTGTGGGGGAGACGAGAAGCGCGGGACAGAGGCTTATGAGGAAGTTTGAACAGCTCGGTTAAGCGGAAAACAATTTGGCGGGATGAGTAGGATTGGCGAGTGATACAAGTTGGCGTCAAAACAGGCGTTTTTGAAGAAAGGCAGGTGCGGCAATGACATTACAACAGCTTCGTTATGTGGTAACGGTGGCGGAAACGGCAAATATTACGGAGGCGGCAAAACGGCTGTTTATTTCACAGCCCAGCCTGACCAGTGCCATCCGTGAACTGGAAAAGGAAATGCAGATTACGATTTTTCACCGCACCAATAAGGGGGTAGCGGTGTCCAATGAAGGAGAGCTTTTCTTGTCCTATGCCAGACAGGTGTTGGAGCAGACCAGTCTTTTGGAGGAAAAGTTTCTGCATAAAAAGGAGCAGAGGCCGCGTTTTTCCGTGTCCTGCCAGCATTATTCCTTTGCGGTGGATGCCTTTGCGGCGGTGATACGGGAGTTCGGCGAGGACCGGTACGATTTTACCCTCCGCGAGACCCAAACCTATGAGATTATCGAAGATGTGAGCCGTTTAAAGAGTGAAATCGGCATTCTATACACCTCCTCCAAAAACGAGGAAGTGATTTTAAAGCTGCTGAAGCAAAACGGGCTGAAGTTTGAGCCGCTGGTGACGGCAAAACCCCACGTTTCCATTTGTACAGACCATCCGTTGGCGAAAAAGGATGTGATTACCTTAGAAGAACTGGAGGAGTATCCATACCTTTCCTTTGAGCAGGGCGAGTACAATTCCTTCTACTTTTCGGAGGAAATCCTAAGCACTCTGGACCGCAGTAAAAACGTCCGGGTAAAAGACCGGGCGACGCTGTCAAACCTGATTGTGCGACTGAACGGTTATACCGTCAGCACCGGTATGCTCAGCAAAGAGTTAAACGGTGAGAATATTATTGCGAAGCCTTTGGCGGTAGATGAGTCTATGCAGATAGGAATTATTATGCAAAAGGAAATGCCTCTGAGCCGGTACGGAACGGCGTACGTGGAGTATTTGAAGGGGTATGTAAAAAAATAATACAACAAACGGTTGAGTGTAAAGTGCGCTCAACCGTTGTTTGCTTTCTGATGCCTTTTCTGCTAGGATAAAACTAAGAAGCATGGGAGATTAAGCATAAAGAAAACAGCATAAAACACGCTGACGTAATACGGAGAGAGGAGCATCACCTATGAGTTTAGATTTATTCAAAGAACGCCTCGCAGAAGCCAGAAAAGAAAAGGGATTTACCCAGGCAGAACTTGCCCGCCGCCTTGGTGTAACGGCACAGGCGGTATCGAAATGGGAGAGGGGAAATGCATATCCGGATATTGAACTGTTGGACGGACTGTCTACGGTATTGGATTGCTCGCCGGACTATTTATTTCAATACGAAAAAGGTACAAAATCCTATGTGACACAGGATAATCCGCAGTGCCGGGCGCAGATTGATGCAGTGCTGTTAAAGGATGCACTGGAAATACGGTTTGGATGCAGGCTGGTGGAGTTATTTTTAGAGGAGCAGAAGCAGGGATTTCCGCAGATTCACGGATTGCGGAAGGAGATGGCGGCAAAGTACGGCTTTTGTATTCCGACGATACGGCTGGCGGATGAGGCTACCTGTGCACCGGAGGAATATAAGTTTTTGATTTACGGCAGGGAAGTGGCTTGCGGAAGGGTAGTTCCGGGAAAGTATTTTGCGGTAAATCAAAAGGCGCGAAGTGAAGGGGATATAGAGGTGACGGAGCCTGTTTGGAAGTTGTCGGGAATATGGACAGAGCAGGAAAAGGATGCGGTTTCGCCCCTACGTTTCATGATGATTCACTTGGAGCAGTGTATTATGGAGCATTTGCGGTCGTTGTTTCACTGTCAGATGGTTGCGGAACTGGTGGAAACAGTAGAACGGAAATACCCGAAGGTGGTACAGGGTGTGGTGCCGGAAAGAGTGTCCTATTCTTTCTTGAAGAGGGTACTTCTGGTGTTGCTTTGTGAGAAGAAGCAGCCGATTCATCCGCTACATCGAATCATTGAGCTGTTAGATGAGATGATAGAGGAGAAACTGACGGTAACGGAAGCTGCGGAACGGGTGGCGAAAGCATTGGGAGTGTAGAGATAGCAACGGGTGAGGATTGACGTGGAAAAACGCGTAGGAGATTTTTGAAAATTATTGAAAACTGTGTGATATTTTATCCCATAACTTCGTTTTATGAATAGAAAGGCCTTTTTAAATAAAACAGGAGGAATGAGTTTGGATACAAAGGAATTTGAGCGCCTGACCGCACTTTTTCTGGACTGCATTTACCGGGTGGCATATAGCGGGTGCCGGAATTATGCGGATACGGAGGATGTGGTACAGAATACGTTTCTGAAGCTTTTGGAACGGAAGGAAGGCTTCCCGGAGGATGTCCAGGCGAAATACTGGTTGATTCGGGTGGCCATGAATGAATGTAAAAGTTTATGGAGAGCACCATGGAGACAACGGGTGACTTCTACGGAGGAGTTATTTTCCGAACCGGCTTTTGAGACACCGGAACAGAGTGATTTATATTACGCGGTACGGGAACTTCCGGTAAAATACCGGCAGGTGGTGCATTTATATTATTTTGAGGACTTCAGCGTAAAAGAAATCGCCGGGATTCTTACGCTTTCCGAGACCGCAGTCCAAACGAGACTACTCCGGGCAAGACAGAAGCTGAAAGAAAAGTTAAGGGAGGCATGAAGCGGTATGAAGGATGAAATAACATTAAAAAAAGAATATAAAGAAGTATTTACAAAATTGTATGCGCCGGAAAATTTGCGCCGGAAGATAAGGGAGTTATCTGGTGAGGGGATACGGAAGAAAAAAGCGTCTTTGATGAGGAAGATTGCCATTGCCGCAGCGGTAATTATTGCGTTGTTTTTGGGAAGTAACGGGATTGTGTATGCATCCACCGGTAAGACCTGGGTGGGATATTTAATTAAGCCGGGCACCGAGGAATGGAAACAGTTAGGGACCGTTCAAAACAAAATAGAGGCATGCCGGATTCCGGAGGAAACACTAAAGCAAATGTCCAATGCCGAACTGATAGAAGCAGTATTGGAGTATCCGTTTTTGATGAATATCTTTTTGTTTGGTTTGGATACTCCGGGAACACATCATGCTGCGGAAGGTGTTTATGAGAACTGCGATGCGTTGCGGGAGTTGTTATCCAGGCGTGACGGAGAAGAGGCACTCAGAACTTTTTGGGAAGAACGTACGAAAAAAACGCCTGTAACCGCCAGGGAAGAACTTGAGAATGATGCTATCGGGGCTCTGCTTAAGGAGTTGTGCGAGTGAGAGATGTTCAAGCGGATAAAAAATAAAGGGGAACTCACACGTAGTTCCCCTTGCTTGAAAAACGATACGG
>JAFTPY010000253.1 GCA_017463035.1 Lachnospiraceae bacterium | reverse complement strand
GGTCAGGCGGACAGTGAGTTCAACAACCGAAGTCATCGAAAAATATTGGTTATTGACGGGAAAATCGGATATACCGGAGGCATTAATCTTGCGGATGAATATATTAATGAGATTATAAAGCACGGACACTGGAAAGATACCGCGATTCGATTGGAAGGAAAAGCGGTATGGGAGCTGACAAAGTTGTTCCTTGTGGATTTCGGTATCAATGTGCGGAAAATGCCTCCTGTAAGAGAAGATTTATACCCTGCACAACAGGAAATTTCCGCACCAGGGTATCTCATTCCTTTTGGTGACGGACCTCATCCGATTTATGAGCGCAGAGTCGGAAAAAGCGTTATTCAAAACATACTGTCCGGTGCTACCGAATATGCATGGATTACTTCGCCGTATTTGATTATAGACAATGATTTGTGTACCGACTTTGAAAATGCGGCACTTCGAGGCGTGGATGTACGAATTATGGTGCCCCATGTACCGGATAAAAAGCTGGTATTTGCCATGACAAGAAGCTATTATTATCGCTTGATGGCGGCGGGCGTAAAAATCTACGAATATGAACCGGGCTTTTTGCATGCCAAGAGTTATCTTGCAGACGATTCCTATGCCATGATCGGAACCATAAATTTAGATTACCGGAGTCTGGTGCATCATTTTGAAAACGGGGTATGGATGTATCAGTGTGAAGCATTAAAATCGTTGAAAGCCGATATGGAAGAAACACTTTCAAAATGTATCGAAGTGACACAGGATATGTTAAAAACAAATCTGTTACAGCGTTTTATATGTTCGGTGGTGCGGATTTTTGCGCCGATGTTGTAAAATCACAACAAAATATCAAAAACAGAAACAAAACTTTAACATTTCTATGGTATTCTGTCAATAGAAGTCTATAGAAACGGAGGTACTCCCATGTTTAAGATTTTGGTAGTAGAGGATGATAAGGATTTAAATAAGACGGTTTGTTCCTTTTTGAATCACAGCGGCTATGAGGCAGTGGGGTGTTTGAATGCCAACGAAGCCTATGATGCACTGTATGAGAATATGTTTGACCTGATTATTTCGGATATAATGATGCCGGGAACGGACGGCTTTGAGTTTGCGAGAACCGTGCGGACCCAGAACGAGAATATATCGATTTTATTTATGACGGCCAGAGACGATATGGCGTCAAAGCAAAGAGGCTTCCGCATCGGCGTGGATGACTATATGGTAAAGCCTATCGATTTGGATGAACTGTTTCTTCGTATCGGGGCACTGCTTCGCCGTGCTAAGATTGCGGCCAGCAGAAAACTTGAAATCGGCAGCTTTGTCATGGATGCGGACGAGCATACGGCATATCTGAATGAGGAAGAAATTCCGATGACAAACCGGGAATTCAGTATTTTGTATAAGCTTCTTTCTTATCCGAAAAAGACCTTTACCAGAATGCAGCTCATGGATGAGTTTTGGGACGTAGATACGGAGACAACGCCGAGAGCCGTGGATGTATATATGACAAAGCTACGAGGTAAGCTCTCTGCGTGCGAGGATTTTGAAATTGTGACGGTACATGGTCTGGGCTATAAGGCGGTGATTAAGTGAAACACGAAAGACGAATCAAGAAGTACTTAAAAGTAGTAAATCGTTATACGCTGTTCTTTTTGATTGTGGCGTTTCCGATTACCTGCTGCTTGATGTTGTTTATACGAACAATGTCAATCAATATGGGACTTTCCCTGACCAGCGAGAACCTGAATGCAGCAGCAAAGCTTACCTTTGTGAATGTAGTGATTTTAAGCATTTTGTTTGCTGTCATTGATATGATTCGCAGAAAGATTACGGTGGACCGTCCGGTACGACGGATTACCGAAGCGGCGGAAAAGATGATGCAGGGAGATTTTTCGGTGCGAATTGAGCCCTTCAATGAAATTACGGCAACAGAAGGATTTAATGAAATTATTCGTTGCTTTAATCAGATGGCTGAGGAATTGTCCGGCGTGGAAACTTTGAGAACAGACTTTGTGGCCAATGTTTCCCATGAGATGAAAACGCCGCTTGCCGTGATGCAGAATTTCGGAACTTTGTTGCAGACGCCGGAGCTTTCGGAAGAAAAGCGGATGGAATATGCAAAGGGCGTGACCGATGGAGCAAGACGC
The DNA here is from genome assembly GCA_017463035.1 of Lachnospiraceae bacterium. Lineage (GTDB taxonomy): Bacteria > Bacillota > Clostridia > Lachnospirales > Lachnospiraceae > SIG307. The sequence continues at coordinate 2,672 of JAFTPY010000253.1, read as the reverse complement.
CTAGCCAATATGATGACCAATATGCTGAAGCTCAATCGTTTGGAAAACCAGCAAATCTATCCGAAAGTATCCGAATACGATTTAAGCGAGCAGCTATGTGAATGTTTGCTTCAGTTTGAAGACGTATGGGAACGGCGGAACATAGAGATTGATACGGACCTGGAAGAAGGTGTTACGGTAACCGCAGATCAGGAATTGTTGATGCTGGTATGGAACAATTTGCTTTCCAATGCCTTTAAGTTTACGGAAGACGGCGGTACGGTAGCCTTAACACTGGAAACTACCGACCACCACGCCGTTGTTTCGGTACGTGATACCGGTTGCGGTATGTCGCCTGATGTGGGGGCACATATTTTTGATAAATTTTACCAGGGAGATACCTCCCATGCTACGGAAGGAAACGGACTGGGGCTTGCCCTGGTGAAGCGTGTCATTGACATTATGCAGGGTGAAATCCGGGTGGACAGCGTTCCGGGCAAAGGAACAACATTTACGGTAAAGATTCGGAGAGAGTAAGCAATGGAAAAAAAGAAAATAAATCAAAAGACGGAAGGAAAGGACCGATGGAAGAAATGGTTGTTTCCGCCGGTATGGTTGATTTTTTTATTAACGGTGGTAAGCACAGTTATGTTGGTGAATGTGTTTGTGTCCCGGTTGGAAACACATCCGCTGGCCTATATTGTTTATGCGGTGTCGTTTTATACGGTTTCTGTACTTGGAATTGCTTGCGGAACTACCTTTCCGAAGCAATTCAAACGTGTCAAAGAGTGGTTTTACGGCACGAAATACGGTAACCGTTATATGACGGATGCGGTATTTAAAAATCAGGTGTCGTTGTATGCCACACTGGCGGTCAATGTACTTTATGTCGGTGTCAATGTGATAATGTATTTTTTGTATTATTCCATGTGGTTTGTGATTTTGGCGGCCTATTACGGAATTTTGGCGTGGATGCGATTTCTTTTGTTACGCTAAAAGGCAAAGCATGAAATCGGCAGCAATCGGATGGGGGAACTGCACCGGGCTATACTGTGTTCAGCAATTTTATTGTTGGTGAACATCGTGCTTTCCGGTACGGTTTTGATGATATTGTTCGAAGAAAAAGGATTTTTTTATCACGGTATTCTGATTTATGTGGTGGCACTGTACACCTTTTACATTACGGTATACGCCATCGTAAATGTAGTAAAATACCGAAAATATAACAGTCCGGTGATGCTAACGGCAAAAATCATTGCCTTGTCGGCGGCGCTGGTATCGATGCTTTCGCTGGAAACCGCCATGTTATCGGAATTCGGAGCGGAGATGGCCGAGATACAAAAGCAAATACTGATTGTGGCCACCGGCGGCGGTGTCAGCGTGGCGGTGGTCATTATGTCGTGCTTAATGATTATAAGGTCGGCAAAGGAAATTAAAACAATACGAAGTACGGAAAATTAAGGAGTAAATGAAGATGGAACAGAAACAAACAGAAGGATTCCGGTATTCATATTCTGCGAAGCAGCAGGAGGAAATTAAACGAATTCGCAGTAAATATGAAGCACCGCAGGAGGACAAAATGGCTTATTTGCGCCGATTGGACGAGAGTGCCACACGGAAAGGAACCATTGTGTCTATTGTACTGGGCGTCATCGGAACCTTGGTTCTGGGTGTGGGAATGTGTTGTATTCTGGTATGGCAAAACACATGGTTTTTACTGGGAATTGTAATCGGACTTTTGGGAATCGTGGGATTATCCGCAGCTTATCCGGTCTTTATGCAAATCACAAAGAAAGAACGGGAAAAGATTGCACCGGAGATACTACGGATTACGGAAGAGTTGTTAAAATAAGGAAGATGTATCAGAGGTTCGGCAAAGCGATAGCCGGACCTACTTTTTTATGGGAGTTAAGAAATACTTAAAACTTTTTCTATTGACAATTCACTCCACATGATGTAGACTGATATTATAATCTACATGATGTCGAGTGAGGAGGGCTATCTATGGCAGAATTACAAATGGGTGCGGTAGAATCGCAGTTTGCCGATATGATTTGGGAGTTGGAACCGGTACATTCCAGGGAACTGGTGCGTCTGGCGGAGGAGAAGCTGGACTGGAAGAAGTCTACCACCTATACGGTGTTAAAACGTCTTTGTGACAAGGGCATCTTTGAAAACAACAACTGTATTGTGACGTCTCTCATCAAGCGCGATGAGTTTTTTGCCATGCAGAGCGAACAGTTTGTACAGGATACCTTTGCAGGGTCTTTACCGGCATTTCTGGCAGCCTTTACGTCAAGACGGGGAAAGTTATCGAAAGCGGAGGTTGACGAGCTGCGGCGTATGGTGGCGGAATATGAGGAGGAGTAGGATATGGGAGCGGTGTTTATTAAGATATTAAATATGAGCCTTACGGCTGGTTGGATTGTGCTGGCTGTATTATTGGTGCGCCTTATTTTCAAGAAAAAGGCCCCGAAGGCGTTATTTCCGATTTTGTGGGCATTGGTAGCGGTACGACTTGTGTGCCCGATAACCTTTGAAAGCAGTTTTAGTTTGATTCGGAACGCGGAGCCGGTGGAGCAGTCAGCTCTTCCGGAGGATTTCTTACAGAAAGAACACGTACATACCCCTTTGGGAAAGGAGCCTTTGCCGGAGGGCGTGGAGCCGGTGGAACTTCCGGAGGAACTGCCGCC
>JAFTPY010000252.1 GCA_017463035.1 Lachnospiraceae bacterium | reverse complement strand
TCCCGGCATTAGGTGCGGCGGGAGCAGCAATTGCGACCGTAATTTCTCGTTTTGCGGAGGCGGCAATCGTTATTATAGCGACGCATCAAAATAAGAAAAAGCATGCCTTTATCGAAGGTGCCTATAAGAGTCTGAAGGTGCCAGGAAGCTTGGTGAAGGGGATTTTGCAGAAGGGAATTCCGCTTTTGTTAAACGAGACTTTATGGGCAGGAGGTATGGCGGTACTGAACCAGTGTTATTCCGTGCGCGGTTTCGATGTGGTATCGGCGGTGAATATTTCTTCTACCATATCTAATGTGTTTAATGTGTCCTTTATTGCCATGGGCAGTGCCATCGGTATTATTATCGTGCAGATGTTGGGCGCGGGAAAGACAGAGGAAGCGGTGGATGCGGACCGGAAGTTGATTGCCTTTTCCATCGTAAGTTGCCTTTTGTTTGCGGTTGTACTGTTTTTGTTGGCACCGTTCTTCCCGCTGATTTACAAAGAGGTGGGAGCAAACAGTCATGCCATGGCCACCAGTTTTATGCGGATTGCGGCTTGCTGTATGCCAATCGGAGCGTACGCAAATGCGGCCTATTTTACCCTGCGTTCCGGCGGAAAGACCTTTATCACCATTTTGTTTGACAGTTGCTATGTATGGTTACTTGTGGTGCCGTTGGCATTTGTCTTAAGCCGTTTTACGTCTCTTCCGATTGTACCGTTGTTTTTCTGCTGTCAATTTATTGAAATCGGTAAGTGTATCATCGGTGCGATTATGATTAAGAGCGGTATCTGGATTCAGAAGATTGTAGCTTGATGCAAAGGGAGTTTTTAGATTACAATTGGAAGGATACAAAGAGGGGGAGAGACTGATGGATTGGAGAACCGAATTGGAACCGCGCCTGCGGGCATTAGCGGGGGAGCATCAGGCAAAGTTCAGCAGCGGGCTTACACCCAACTGTAAACCGATGCTGGGGGTACGGCTTCCGGAGCTTCGGAAAATCGCAAAAGAAATCGCAAGGACGGATTACCGAAGCTTTTTAGAGGAATGCCCGGATACTTACTTTGAGTACGAGACGTTACAGGCGTACGTGTTAGGCTATGCAAAGGATGATATCGAGGTGATTCTATCTTACGGAGACCGGTTTGTTCCAAAGATACATGACTGGTCGGTAAATGACAGCTTTTGCCAGAACTTTACCATAGCGCGAAAGTATCCGGAGAGGGTATTTGACTGGCTGATGGGGTATGCAAAAAAGGAAGAAGAGTTCCCGCAGCGTGTGGTGGCGGTACTTTTGATGAGCCATTTTCTTGTGCCGGAGTATATCGATAAAGTACTGGCGGTGATGGATATGTTACAGTATGACGGATATTACACGAAAATGGGTGTGGCGTGGTGCGTAGCTACAGCCTATGCAAAGTTTCCGAAGGAAACAGCAAAGTACCTGGGAAAAAACGAACTGCAGGATTGGACCTACAATAAGGCAATTCAGAAGATGTGTGAGTCTTACCGTGTGGAGGATGAGGATAAGGCGTATTGGAAGGCACGGAAGCGAAAGTAGATTTAATAATTAGGGGGTATCGGTATGAAATTGTATATTAAGCAAAAGATTTTTTCCTGGAACGATAAGTTCAGTGTTTTTGATGCAAACGGGGAGGAACGTTACTTTGTGGAGGGAGAGTTTTTTTCTTGGGGAAAGAAGCTTCATGTGTACGATAGTGCACAGCGGGAAGCGGCGTTTATCCGTCAGGAGGTACTTACCTTTTTGCCGAAGTTTATTGTGTCCGTTGACGGTCAGGAAATTGCGGAAATCGTAAAGGAGTTCACTTTCTTTAAGCCGAAGTATCGGATTGACGGTTTGGGCTGGGCGATTGACGGAGATTTTTGGGACCATGATTACGAGATTACAAAGAACGGCAGTACCATTGTAAGTATCAGCAAGGAATGGTTCACCTGGGGCGATTGCTATGAGCTGGATATCGAGAGCCCGGAAGATGAAATCACTGCATTAGCCGTAGTTCTTGCCATCGATTGCGTTCTGGAGGCGCAGAGAAACAATTAGAAAATGAAAAAATGAAGAGGCTTTTACGCCATGGCGTAGAAGCCTCTGTTATTATTTGCATAAGCGCTATAAGCATTTAGATGTGCTTCGTAACCGTTCTTTAAGCCTTTTGCACTAAAGGAGAAATCCGGTCTGTGCAGATTGTTGATAACGGTATCCTGCACCGTAACATCAACGGACTTCTTAGGCTTACGTGAGTAGGTGTCGGTCGGCTCGAACGGATTCTTTGTCATAAACTCCAACGGTGCGTTTAAATGCTCGGCATTCCGGAAGTTTAAGGAACTCATCAGTTCGTAGGCATTCAGACGGTCCTGTATTTGTTGTTCCGACGTTCGATCCACACGCTCGGTCTCTTCATTGGAAAAGACCTCAGGCACATCGGTAACGGCCTGTACTTCCAAGGAGGCGTCATGATTGCTGTTTACCAGAGCGGTATGAGCCGCAGCAGCGGTATGGCCGGTAGCATAAGGGCTGGATGTGTAGTATCCGTAACTGTTTCCGATAGGTGATATCATGGCAATCCTCCTTTCGTAAGCTTTTCTTATCTATAGTTTATCATAATATCCTGAAAAAAGCAATGAATAAATGAGAAGCTGTCTTTGTTGAAAAAGCATGGGAAATAGTGTATAATATGCAACAGAGAAGGAAGCATACGGAAATGTTGCATGCTAAGATTTTGATGGAACAAAGGAGGAAAATAATATGGGGAAATGGTTGTTAATCGGGTATTTGGCAGTGAATTTAATTGTTTTTGCAATGTACGGTATCGATAAATACAAAGCAAAGCATAAGCTGTGGAGAATTCCGGAGGCAACCTTAATCGGAGCGGCGGCATTCGGTGTGTTCGGTGCCCTGGCGGGAATGTATTTCTTCCGGCATAAGACAAAAAAGCCGAAGTTCTACATAACCGTTCCTGTTATCTTGGTGCTTGAAGTCGCGGTGGTCATATGCTTATATTTGTTTGTTCTACAGAAGTAAAGGCAATAACGCGGCTCGGGTATGGCGAAACCTTCCCTCGGAAGAAAGGGAAGTGTCTACATCCGTTCCTGCTTCGGTGTAATTCCCTTCCATTTTTTGTAGGTACGGATAAAATGGCTACAGTCAAAGAAGCCTGTTTCCAGTGCAATGTAGTTAATGTCGTAGTCCGTATGCAGTAAGAGGTCCTGGGCTTTCACCAGACGGATATAGGTCAGGTACTCCTTGCAGGAGCGTCCGTAGTGTTCCCGGAACAGCTTTGCAAAGTGGGAGTAGCTCATGTGGCACATGGCAGCCAAATCCTGAATTTCCAACGGTTCACCGGAATGGGTGTCAATGTATTCCAGAATATGATGAAAGGTAAAATCGGTATCGTTACGACGTCTCGTGGCGGAACCGATTTCTTTTTTTGATTTTTTCGCGATTTCGATAAGGATGCTGTACAAGTCCGCCTGCATCTGGAGGGAGTAAAAATCATCTTTGTTTTGATATGTATTCAGAATTTGCTTCATATAGGTGGTCATCGGCTCCGGAGATAAGTCCTCTTTCGAAATAATCATACAAAAATCGTTTGCGGACGTGCGGTGAATAAAGTAGTCATATAATTTCGCCTGATGTGCCGGAGGCAATGTCAGGGTATGAAAGTCGAATTTGACAATGGTGTATTCTACCGTCTCGTCTTCGGTAGGAGAAATCTCATGAAGCTGAAGGGGATAAAAGTAGCATAAGTCGCCTTCCCGCAGAATGCGGCTTTTTTCGTTACAGGTTATACGGATGGAACCGGATTTTATGTACAGAATCTCGCTGTAGTAATGCCAATGCAAGGGAAAGGCCTTTGTATCGGAAAGATATACTTCGTAAGGCTGGTTCAATGTATCGGAAACCTCGAATAACTGCATGCGCTTATCTCCTTTCATAGGGCGTATAACTATTTTAAGTGTATCACCGGAGAACTGAAAATGTCAATGTGAAATTATTGTCACGATAATAGATTTGTACAATTTTTTGCTTTCTTTATCATAGAAAAATTGTTAGACAATCTGTGAGGTTTGTGGTAAAATTTAGATAAGGCTGGCAAATTCAGCGAAAAATGTTTTTTACAAGATTTGAAATGAACCTGAAAGGAGTATTTTCATGCAGTACGGTTATTTTGATTTGGAGAACAAAGAATACGTGATTACAAGACCTGACACCCCGGCTCCGTGGGCAAACTATTTGGGAGACCCGGAGTACGGTGCAATTATTTCCAACAATGCGGCAGGCTATAGCTTTGTAAAGTCCGGAGCAAACGGACGTCTGACCCGTTATCGTTTTAATTCCGAGATGGCTCTTCCGGGAAGATACATTTATATTAGGGATAATGATGCTGCGGATTATTGGTCCGCTTCCTGGCAGCCGGTAGGCAAGCCGCTTGATACCTACAAGAGTGAGTGCCGTCACGGTACCGCTTATACGGTGATGACTGCAGAGTACTTAGATATTAAGTCCGAGACCACTTATTATGTACCGCAGGGTAAGACCTACGAGGTATGGCGCACGAAGATTACCAACAACTCCGGTAAGGACAGAAATCTTTCTACTTTCGGTTTTATTGAGTTTACCAATGACAATAACTACGAGCAGGATCAGGTGAATTTACAGTATACCCTGTTTATTACCCGTACCAGCTTCTCCGAGAATAAGATTTTGCAGCACATCAACGAGCATTTGGGCGTAGATGAGACCGGTTCCAACCATAGAGAGCGTTTCTTCGGAATGGTAGGCGCTCCGGTTTCCGCATACAACGGCAGCCTTAACAACTTCGTGGGACCGTACAGAAGCTACTCCAATCCGATTGCGGTGGAGCGCGGTAAGTGTGACAATGTAATGAACTACTGCGGTAATTCCTGCGGTGCATTACAGTCCGATTTTGTATTAAAGCCGGGCGAGACCAAGGAGCTTATTTTCATCCTCGGTCAGAGAGATGATGCAGAGGCAACCGCGATTTTAAATGAGTACAAGGCGGCAGGTAAGGTAGATGCGGATGTGGCAGAGTTAAAGAAGTTCTGGCACAGCCAGCTGGATAACTTCAAGGTAACGACTCCGTCCGATGAATTCAACAACATGCTGAACGTATGGAACGCATACCAGTGCTTCATTACCTTTATCTGGTCCAGAGCAGCTTCCTTGATTTACTGTGGCCTCAGAAACGGTTACGGTTATCGTGATACCGTTCAGGATATTCAGGGTATTACCCACTTGAATCCGGAAATGGCAGGAGACAAGATTCGCTTTATGCTT
>JAFTPY010000251.1 GCA_017463035.1 Lachnospiraceae bacterium | reverse complement strand
GGCCGTTGTGAATGTTTTCGGATACCTGAAGTGCTTCCGGCCAACGATTTGCGGAGTTGGCATCACTGTTCGGTACATAAACCTCAGTCATCCAAATTTCCTTGCCGCAGCTTTCCAGTGCAGGGAAATTCATATTGTTACGGGAAGTGCCGTAGAAATGAGTACCGAAGATATCGGTATTGTTGTATGCGGCACTGTTATTTAAAATCTTGTTATAGTATTCCTTATTATAAGAGAAGGATTCCGGTGAAATGACACGGCAGTTGATCTGACCGGCATAGTTTGCAAGGAAGCTTGCGTATTCATCGGAAGTCCACCAGGTCCAGTCATGACCATAGTCCGGCTCGTTTGCCATGGAGATTGCATACAGATTTACACCGTTACTCTTCATGTAGCTTACGAAATCATTTAAGTGCTTTGCGTAATCGGCATATTTATCTTTGCGAAGACGCTTCTGGTTGTATTGGGTCTTAACCTGACCGTTCCATTCGGTATAGGTTCTGGTAAAGGTCTCGGTCATGGAAGCCGGCGGATTCCACGGGGTAGCGAATACGATAGCACCGTTTGCAATTGCAGTCTTTGCGGTAGCAAGTGCCTTGTACCACTGATTACGGTCATCGCTTACGTAGATACGAAGGATGGATAAACCGAGGTCATAGGTGCCGTTTCCGAACGCTCTGTTTACTTGTGCCGTGGTCATGTCGGAGCCTGCCCATTCCGGAAGGTTGATGCCGCCGAAGCCGCGGATGGTCTGGTAAGTTTTGTTTAAGTTGACGGTAACCGTATCGGCAGCCGATGCTTTGGTAGCCGGAACTGCAGCAAAAGAAGAGAGTACAATTGCCAGTGCCAAAACCAAAGCTAAAATAGATTTTGCTTTTGCTTTTACGTGTGACATGAATCATTTTTCCTTTCATACATTAAAATAGTTTTCAGTAATTGTTTTTTACCTTCGTGGCGCAGATTACAACTGTTTACCGGATGTTGTGCGGCAAAACCTCCTTTCTTGTATGTAATTCGGTAAAAGACAGATGAATAAGTGCATCCTTTCAGGTAACCCCAAGAAATTGTAAGCGCTTACACGCGTTTACATTATAATTATAACTGATATTGGGAAAATTAACAATTATAATCTTGAAATTTATAGCATAATCTTGTTATAAATTTCAAGATTATAAAAGATATAGAATATTTGATAAAGTAAGATACGATATTTTAGTACAAAGTTCATTTTTTTCTATTGCATATATAGTAAAAAACAGATATACTATTCATGATATTGCAATATGGATTGAAAATCTGCGTAATGTGGTTTTGAAAAACAGATAGAATATTAGGGGAATATATTGCAAAAGAGAGCAAAAGGAGAGTATAACATGGCAAACTATGAAATTTTTACGGATTCTTCCTGTGATTTATCCAAGGAGATAATTGCACAGTATGGTCTGAAGGTAATGCAGTTGGAGGTAATCATAGACGAGAAACCTCCGGTGTTAAATAAGGAAGTGGAGATTAAAGCTTTTTATGACACTTTGCGAAGCGGTTCTAATGCGAAGACTTCTGCGGTAACACCGGGCTATTTCGAGGAGCATATGAGGGAAGCTCTTGAAAACGGGAAGGATATTTTGTACATCGGATTTTCTTCCGGACTTTCCGTTACCTACAACAACGGTGTGATGATATGTCAGGAGCTGCAGCAGGAGTTCCCGGAGCGGAAGATTCTGTATGTGGATACCACCAGCGGAAGCGGCGGACAGGCGCTTTTGGTGTATCATGCGGCAAAGTTAAAGGAGCAGGGAGCTACTATGGAGGAGATTAAGGCCGAAGTGGAAGCTTTAAGAGATTATGTGCATCATCAGGTTACGGTGGAGGATTTGTTTTTCTTAAAGCGTGGAGGCAGAATTGATGCAAAGTCCGCCATTGTGGGCACCATGTTAAAGATTAAGCCGATTATCAATGTGGATGTGAACGGCAAATTAAACAGTGTTGCAAAGGTACGGGGCAGAAAATCGTCCATTACCGAACTGGTGAATCGTATGAAAGCGACCATTGACCCGGAGCGTTTTCCGTATGTTTCCGTATTCCACGGAGATTGCCCGGAGGAGGCGGATGCTGTGGAGGCTATGGTAAAGGAAGCATATCCGCAGCTTACGGTGTTACGGGGAGATGTGGGCCCTGTCATCGGTGCTCATACCGGTCCGGGGACATTGGTGCTTTGTTATATCGGTAAGGTGGTAAAAGGAACCATGGAATAAACCGGATATAAATTTTTTGTAAAAATTGAAAGTATATGGAGAAAAACAAGGCTTCTGCGGACAACTGCGGAAGTCTTTTGCGTTGACAAATAAGGAAGAATTAGGTATAGTTTATAAGGGAACGTATGAATATAAGGAAAAGGGGCGGAAGGAGAGCCGGATGAAGCTGTTGAGATTGTGGAAGAAAGTCCTGCATGTATTGTTGCACCGTGTTGTAATCGTAGGTGTGCTTTTGTTGCTGCAGATTGTCTGGATGATTGTGAATCTGACGGAGTTGGCGGCTTATTATCCGTGGGTTTATGTCGGGCTGAATTTTCTCAGTTTGGTAGCGGTACTGGCGGTTGTAAATGCCAGAGACAATCCGTCCTATAAATTGGCATGGGTCATTGCAATTTTGGTTTTTCCTCTATTCGGCGGAGCAATGTATTTGTTGTTTTCCGGTTGGTTACCGTCAAAAAACCTCCGGGATAAGTTGATGAAGGCAGAAAATCAGATACGTCCGTTTATGAAACAGGAGGAAGCTGTGTTTGATGCCTTGCAGGAGCTTGATTCGACGGCTGCGGGACAGTCCCGGTATATCAGGGATTTTGCCAAGTTTCCGGTATGGAATGACAGTACGGTACGGTATTTTAAATGCGGGGAAGAGAACTTTCCCGTTATTTTGGAAGAACTTAAAAAGGCGGAGCATTTCATTTTTCTGGAGTATTTTATTGTGGAAGAGGGTGAAATGTGGGACGCCATCCTGGAAATTTTGAAAGAAAAGGCCGCTGCCGGTGTGGATGTCCGGATGTTGTACGATGATTTGGGCTCCGTGTTTGTGCTTCCTTATAAGTATTACCGGACGTTAGAGTCCTACGGCATCAAGTGTGAGGCCTTTAATAAGTTTGTTCCGGTGTTTTCTTTGGTGATGAATAACCGGGATCACAGAAAGATACTGGTAATTGACGGTCATACCGCCTTTACCGGAGGCATTAATCTGGCGGATGAGTATATCAATAAAAAAGAAAAGTTCGGCTATTGGAAGGATACCGGTATTATGGTCCGGGGTGAGGCTGCTGTGAATCTGACCGCCATGTTTTTGACGGTTTGGAATGCGGTACGTCCCACGGATACGAATTTTTCACAGTTGCTTCCTCATGCGTATCATTCCGGGATATTTCACGGAGACGGCTATGTCCAGCCGTACGGGGATATGCCTTTGGATAAGGAAACGGTGGGAGAGAATGTATATCTTAACATGATTTCCGCTGCGAGAAAGTACCTGTATATCTTTACGCCGTATCTGATTGTGGACAACGAAATGATGACGGCTCTTTGCCTGGCGGCGAAACGGGGCGTGGATGTGCGGATTGTAACACCGGGAGTACCGGATAAGAAGCTGG
>JAFTPY010000250.1 GCA_017463035.1 Lachnospiraceae bacterium | reverse complement strand
ATCGGTACGGGAAAGATGCTATATTATTCGGAAAAATATTAAGATACTACGTCGGTGTCGTTACCGCCGGCAGGCTCTTCAGTCTTGTTATTGTCGTCTTTGTTCTCATTGTTACCGGAAGAAAATACCCACTTGGAATGACCGGAAAGGATACCGTCGCCGAAACGACCGCCGTCTGCCGCATTTCCGAAAAGTCCGTAAGCAGTCTGGGAAATATTTAATTCTTCAATTGAAGCTTCCGCCCATTTTTTCATAATTGCCACCTCACACTATAATTAATTCAAATACATCATAAATCTTTTTCGACAGGATGTAAAGAAATGTATCACTTTTGTAAGAAAAGATTTTACCGGCCGGTAAAACGGAGAAAGAGCGCGGTGAAAATCAGGCATTCAAAGCGAAAAACATCATTGTCCGGACCGGTATCGGTCAGAGAGTGTAAGTAATCATCGACTTTTTTTCGGTCAATCATATCGGAAGGGGCAGCCTTCTGCGGGGCATTTTGTTCCGAAAAGTCGAAAAAAGTGATGAGCTTCGGACAAAGTGTAGCCCAATCCCGGCGGATACGTTGCATCCAGTCGCTGTTTTGTACGCCATACCGCATGAAATTGTCTAAAACACAGGCCGGTAAAAGGTCGGAAAAATTCCCGCGGATTAACCAGCGGGGAGTACCCCTATAAGCGAACATGTGATAGGGAAGTTCCGCACAAAATTCAAGCAGACGCGGGTCTCTGGTCGGGTCTCTGAGAACCACTCCGGCAGCAAGTCCCAGCTTTGTGTCCAGCTCGCCCAGATATGTCAGCGTAGCTTTGTTGTAAAGAAACAACGGGTAAAGGGTACGGTCAATGGGAACGGATGTGAGGAAAGGAAGCTCTCCCCGGGCATAGCGCTCCGGATAAGGATACCCTTCTAAAATAGTATCGTCGAGAAACGGATTGTCAGGGGTTAGTTCCCGAATTCCTTCGGCAGCATAGACCTTCTTCGCATGCCGGAAATAGCGGATACAGGCCTGCAGTTCTTTCTTACGGCTTAGTTTTACCTTGCGGGAATGGTTGTTTAAGCAGGAAAGGAAACGCGGGAAATGTCCCCTACGGTAGTCGTCAAAGAGTACATCGTCAATGTATCCGTGAGATACCGTGGCGTTGCCGGTCTGACCCGTGAGAACCACGCGACATCCCTCCTTCCGGGCATTGCCATACACCTCACAGAGGTTCGGGAGATTGATAATTGCCTTATACGGGATCTCCATAAAGTCCAGTCCCTGCGGAAGGAATTCCAGACAGTTTTTTCCTTCGTTATTTAAGAACCGGGTCTTGATATTCGGATGCATCTCTGCGATTTTTAATACGGCATCCGTTTCGTCGTGAACATTGTCTTTGTTTTTGTCCGGCTCCGGAGTGATACAGGGAACATAGGTATAGGAATAGAGTGGTTTGCCCTTTTCTCGAAGAAGTGTCGCGGCAAGAGCACCCACACTTGCGGAATCAAGGCCGCTGCTCATGGAAATGCCCACCTCGCCGTCGGTGCGCAACGCATCCTTTACGCAGTCGGTATAAAGGGCGCGGAAGGCTTTGCCGTAGGCCTTGGCCGAGTGCCTGGAAAAAAGACCGGCAGAGTGTTTGGCAGACTGTTGCGGTGTCTTTTTGGTATACATTTGACAGCGTTTTACGTCGTCAAACGGAGAGTAATAGACATGCTCCGTAACGCCGCTTTGGGTGATTTTTACGTAGCAACCCGGATTGATTTTATAGACTCCGGTATAAGGTGTTTCCGTCGGAACGATGTTCGGCATCAGCCCCGGCGCGGTCAGATAATCTTTTAAATAGAGTTCGTTAAAGGTAAGGCTCGGGAAAATCTTCCGAATCGGCTCCAGCAAGGTGGAAAAACAAACAGAATCCCCGGTCTTGTAATAATACAGACAACGGGAGGCAGTTTGGTCTGCGGCGAGAAAAAGAGTCCTGGCCTTTGCATCATAAACTGCCATGCTGAACAAGCCCCGGAAGCGTGAGAGACAGTCAATGCCCCACTTTTTATAAGCCAGGTACATAAGGGTACCGTCCGGTAAGGCGGTGTCGGTAGCCGTGGCAAGAGTGTTGTTGGAAAAAGTGATGTCAGCGATGCCGGTGAGTACGTCGGATGGAGCGATTCCGGCGGCAGACAGCAGGGAAATCAGCTCCTTCCGGTTGTCCAGAATGCAGTCTGCGGTAAAGAAAATCCCGTTTCCGGCATCAAAAACAGGAAGCACTTCTCGCTGTGCCTCTTGTGTAATATATTGAATCCCGCAGCCCATATGCAGAAAACCGTTTTGCTGTGCTTCATAGCGATCGATACTGCATTTGGTATGATAAGGAGCTTCCATAAGAGAAGGAAGCTCTGCGGGGATTGCGTTTGTGTAAGAAAGATAACCCCAGATTGCTGACATGGGAGGACCTCCTTGGTTTCGGGTTAGGATTTATCTCGGAGTATGTTTTTGCCGGTTATTTAAAGCGCTTATAATCTTATTATAGAAAAAGGCTACGGCAAGTGCGGCTGCCATAGCGATACATCCGACGACACATTGCATGAATAACCCTGCGGGTTTGATTAGTCGAAATGCAGTTCCGAATATAAGCATATGGACCAAATAGTATTCGTACGAAAAACCAGACAATTTATTACATAGTTTCTTCACGATAGGAATATTACTCAACAGTAATGCCAAGGAGGAATAACCGATCAGCGCAGGGATATCATTAAACATCTTAAGGCTATCGGAATACAATACCATGAATGCCTGCAATCCGATTCCTAAAACAGATAACGCAAGTAGTAAATAATTGTTCAATTTATATTTTTTTTGTTTATAAAATGCTTCCGCCAGAACAAAACCTATGGCAAACTCCCATATGTACTGAAGACAGAAACTTCCCCAGATTCGTATCGTTCCGATGCCTAGGATATCACAAAAAATCCACCATGCAACGCTTATTCCGGTAAAAAGGAAAACAAACAATTTATTGTTAGCCAGTTTTTCCTTTAACCGGCACATCGGAATAAAAAGTGCATAAAGCTGAAATATGGTAGAAATAAACCAAAAATGTTCTCCAAAACTCACCTCATACGCAGGGATAAACATTTTAAACAAAAAAACATGGCTCAAAAGCGCCATAACCTTATCACCCGCATTATAT